>NZ_DBFOSR010000043.1:0-27081 GCF_048427265.1 Paraeggerthella sp. | reverse complement strand
TTTCGCCCTCTTTCGCCCGGTGATCGGGATTTTTCTGCAAACTTTGTCGAACGGGTCGGGCGGGTCGCTCGGACGCGCTATCATAGGCACTCGTGATCTCATTCGGGCGCCGCGCGCCCGCATCGAAAGGATAAGCAGGCTTCATGAATTCCGGTCAGCACGCCGATCGTCAGCGTCCGAGCATACTCAGGTCGTTTTTCAGCCTGGTCATCATGGTGGCCTTCGTTTTCGGGCTGTCGTGGTTGCTAAGGACCTACGTGTTTCAGCCGTACGAGATTCCTTCCGGCTCCATGGAAGAGACCATCATGACGGGGGACATGGTGTTCTCCGAAAAGGTGAGCTACTATTTCCGCGAGCCTGCGCCGGGCGACATCGTGACGTTCCAAGACCCCGAGATTCCCGGGCGCGTCCTGATCAAGCGCTGCATCGCCGTGGGCGGGCAGACGGTCACCATCGACGACAGCGGCCTGGTCTACGTGGACGGCAGGGCGCTTTCCGAACCTTACACCAACGGCTTGCCGTCGTATCCGCTGGCAAGCGACGTCACCTATCCCTACACGGTTCCGCAGGGCTTCATCTGGGTGATGGGCGACAATAGGACCAACTCGCAGGACTCGCGTTTCTTCGGCGCCGTGCCGGTCAGCTCGGTTACGGGTCGGGGGGCGCTGGTGTACTGGCCTTTGAGCAATTTCGGCCTGCTGGAATAGCGGGCGTTCGAACACACTGAGGGATTCCGTACGAGGACAAGGAGAGCCATGTCAACCGAAACTGCAAACGCTTTGTCGCAGCAGCAGGGGGCTGCCGATCAGCTGCCGCCGACGTTCCAGGACGTCATCATGAACCTGCAGCGCTACTGGGCAAACGCGGGCTGCGTTATCCTGCAGCCTTACGACAACGAGGTGGGCGCCGGCACGAACGCGCCCGCTACCACGCTTCGCTCGTTGGGACCCGACACGTGGCGCACGGCTTACGTGCAGGGCAGCCGCCGTCCTACCGATGGCCGCTACGGCGAGAACCCCAACCGCACCCAGCACTACTTCCAGTTCCAGGTGCTCATGAAGCCCTCGCCCGACAACATCCAGGACCTGTACCTAGGCAGCCTGCGCGCCATCGGCATCGACGTGGACGCGCACGACGTCCGCTTCGTGGAAGACGACTGGGAAAGCCCGACGCTGGGCGCCTGGGGCCTTGGCTGGGAGGTGTGGATCGACGGCATGGAGGTGACCCAGTTCACCTACTTCCAGCAGGTCGGCGGCTTCGAGTGCAGCCCGGTCCCGGTGGAGATCGCCTACGGCCTGGAGCGCTTGACCATGTTCGTGCAGGGCGTGGACAGCATGTTCGACATCGTGTGGAGCCGGGGAGCCGACGGGGTGACGTTCACGTACGGCGACGTGTACCTGGAAAACGAGCGCCAGTACTCCAAGTTCAACTTCGAAGTGGCCGACACCGACTTCCTGTTCCAGGAGTTCAACGAGCGCGAAGCCGAGTGCAAGCGCACGCTCGAGGCCGACTTGCCGCTGCCCGCTTACGACAGCGTGCTCAAGTGCTGCCACACGTTCAACCTGCTCGACGCGCGCGGCGTGATCTCCGCAACCGAGCGCATGGCCTACATCCTGCGCGTTCGCACGCTGGCGAAGGCCGTGTGCGCAAGCTACATGGAGCACGTGGTGGGCATCAAGCCCGCCGAAGACGTCGAGGCAGGAAAGGAGGAGGCACGATGAGCACCCTGCATACGCTCGCATTCGAGATCGGCACCGAGGAGATTCCGGCGTTCGATCTGCACAAGGCAACGCTTCAGCTTGAGAAGCTGGTCCCGGCCGCGCTCGACGAAGTGCGCATACCGCATGGCGACGTGGCCATCTACACCACGCCCCGCCGCCTGATCGCGATGGTGTCCGACGTGGCCGATACGACCGAGGCCCTTGACGAGGTGTTCCGCGGTCCGTCCGCTAAGATCGCGTTCGACGCCGAAGGCAACCCGACGAAGGCCGCCGCCGGTTTCGCGCGCGGCAAGGGCGTCGACGTCGAAGCGCTCGAGCGCCGCGAGGAGAACGGCGTGGAGTACGTGTTCGCTGCGAGAAGCGTTCCCGCGCGCGACGTGGCCGAGCTGCTGCCCGGCGTGCTGGAGGGCGTGATCGAGGGCATCTCGTGGCCGAAGTCCTGCCGCTGGGGCACCACGAGCGAGTACTTCTCGCGCCCGGTGCGCTGGCTTGTGGCCATGCTGGACGAGCGCGTGATCCCCGTTTCCTTTGCGGGCTTGACGGCCGGCAACCTGACGCGCGGCCATCGCTTCCTGGCGCCCGGCCCGCACGAGGTGGCCACGGCCGCCGACCTGCTGAACGTTGTCGAGGCTGCGCATGTGGTGACGAGCGAACAGGCTCGCGAGCAGGTCATTCGCGTCGGCGTGGCGCAGGCCGAGGCGCAGACGGGCGCTCGCGCCGAGCTGCCTGAGAAGACCCTGCTGGAGGTCACGAACCTCTGCGAGCAGCCGACCGTGCTGGTGGGAACCTTCGACGAGGAGTTCCTGCGCGTGCCCGAGGAGATCATCGTCGACGCCATGCTCATGCATCAGCGCTACTTCCCGCTGTACGATGCGAACGACAAGCTGACCAACAACTTCATCGTGGTGAGCAACGGCGACCCGGCGCATGCTTCCACCATCATCGACGGCAACGAGCGCGTGGTGCGCGCCCGCCTGTCCGACGCCAAGTTCTTCTACGAAGAGGACCTCAAGCGCCCGCTCGAGGCATACGTCGATCGTCTGGACGAAGTGGTGTTCCAGGAAACGCTCGGCACCATGAAGGCGAAGACCGACCGCATCGTGGCGCTGGCGAAGCACCTGGCTTGCGACGCGCGGCTTTCCGAAGCCGACGCCGCCGACGCCGAGCGCGCCGCGTATCTGGCCAAGGCCGACCTGGTGACGAACGCCGTGGTGGAGTTCACCAGCGTCCAGGGCGTGATGGGGTCGTACTA
Source organism: Paraeggerthella sp. (assembly GCF_048427265.1). Taxonomy (NCBI): domain Bacteria; kingdom Bacillati; phylum Actinomycetota; class Coriobacteriia; order Eggerthellales; family Eggerthellaceae; genus Paraeggerthella; species Paraeggerthella sp. Next base: position 24,108 of record NZ_DBFOSR010000043.1, on the reverse strand, counting down.
CGCCGAGGCCGCGAACGAAAGCGACCAGGTGGCACGCGCCATCGCCGACCACTATCGTCCGCGTTTCTCCGGCGATGAGCCGCCCGCGTCCAACGTGGGCAAGATCGTGGCGACCGCCGACAAGCTGGACACCATCTGCGGCCTGTTCGCGGTAGGCCAGGGTCCGACCGGCTCGTCCGATCCGTTCGCCCTGCGCCGCAGCGCCATCGGCATCGTTGCCATGCTCGAGGCGGGGCTGCCCGTTTCCCTGGCGGCAGCCGTCGATGCGGCGCTGTCCACCTACCAGGCGGCCGGTGTGGCGTTCGATCGGGACGCGGTTCGCGCCGAGGTGTCGGACTTCTTCGTCACGCGCACGAAGGTCATGCTGCGCGACGGCGGCTGCTCGCCCGACGCCGTTGATGCCGTGCTGGCCACGGGTGTGGAGGAGCCGGCGCAGATTATCGCCCGCACCCGCGCGCTCGAAGCGGCCCGCACCAACGCGCCCGACGCGTTCGACAATCTGGCCATCGCGTACGCTCGCGCCAACAACCTGCGCGACGCGAAGCTGGGCACCGACGTGGACGAGGCCCTGGCGGCCGACGCGGAGCGCGCGCTCCTGACCGCAACCGACGAGGCCGCCGCGCGCGTGTCCGAGGCGCTCGCCGCCGACGACTACGCCGCCGCGCTCGCCGCGCTTTCGGCTCTGCGCGCGCCGATCGACGCCTTCTTCGAGGACGTCATGATCATGGACGAGGACCAGGCGGTGCGCGAGAACCGCCTGCGCTTGCTGAACCGCTTCGTGGCCGTGTTCGCCCACGTGGCGGACTTCGGCAAGATGGCGAAGTCGGCCAAGTAGCGCCATGGGCGATTTCATCGTTCATGAGAACGCGACGCCGCTGCCCACCATCCATGTGGTAAGCGACTCGGTGGGCTTGACGGCTCAGGCGGTGGCCCGTGCGGCCGCCGCCCAGTTCGGCGTCACGAATCCCATCATCGAGGTGCTGCCGAAGGCGCGCACGTTCGAGGAGATCGAGGCGTTCATCGACGAGCACAGCGCTTTCCACCGGCAGCGCACGGGCGACGGCCGTATCCTGGTCTTCTACACGCTGGTGGACGCCGGCTTGTCGCGCAGGCTGGCGGAGTACGCCGCCTCGCGCGACGACGTAGTGGCCGTCGACCTTATGACGAGCGCCGTGGGGGCCATCGCGCGCATGACGGGGCTCGCTCCGTCCACGACGCCGGGCAGCGTGCACGTGGCCGACCAGTACTACTTCAGGCGGATCGAGGCCATCGAGTTCACCATCGCTCACGACGACGGCCGAAACCCGCAGGAGATCGCGCAGGCGGACATCGTGCTTTTGGGCGTGTCCCGCTCGTCGAAAACGCCGACGTCCATCTACCTTTCGCAGCAGGGCTACAAGGTGGCGAACATTCCGCTCGATCCCTCGACGGAGCCGCCGAAGGAGATCTTCGATGTGGAGCGCACCCGGCTGTTCGGGCTTATGACCACGGCGGAAGTGCTGGTGAGCATCCGCCAGAGAAGGCTCGGCCGTGCCGGCGGGGTGGCTTCGCGCTACGCCGATCCCGAGTTTGTCTACCAGGATCTGGAGAAGGCGCGCGCCCTGATGCGCAAACTCGGCTGCATTGTCATTCACACCGAAAATCGAGCCGTTGAGGAAACCGCTCAAGAGATTTTGCGCTACTATGAGCGCGTTCATCCGCCATCGGCTGATATGATGGGCTAGACCTGTGACTCAAGGTTCGAAACGGTAACGAAAAGCACTTCGGGTTAAGGAGAAAAAGTGACTGAAGAAGTCAAGCGAGTCTATGCGTTCGGCAAGGACGCTCAGGGCAACAACGTGACCGAGGGCAATACCAACATGAAGGCGATCCTCGGCGGCAAGGGCGCGAACCTTGCTGAAATGGCCAACATCGGTCTGCCCGTACCTCCGGGATTCACCATCACGTGCCAGACGTGCATGGAGTACGCCAATGCCGGCAACACCTGGCCCGAAGGCGCGCTCGACACCATCCGCGAGTACCGCGAGGATCTTGAGACCCGCATGGGCAAGAAGATCGGCGATGCCGAGGATCCGCTGCTCGTCTCCGTTCGCTCCGGCGCTCCCATGTCCATGCCGGGCATGATGGACACCGTGCTGAACCTGGGCCTGAACGACCAGTCCATCAACGGCCTGATCAAGCAGACCGAGAACCCGCGCTTCGCATGGGACTCCTACCGTCGCTTCATCCAGATGTTCTCCGGCGTGGTCATGGGCCTGGACGGCGACCTGTTCGAGAACGCCATCACCGCTATGAAGAACCTGCGCGGCGTGGCGTCCGACACCGACCTGACCGCCGAGGACCTGCAGGAGCTCGTGGCCGAGTTCAAGCAGATCTTCGCCGAGAACGTTTCCGCCGAAGCTTATCCGAGCCTCGTGGTGGACGGCGCGATGCAGTTCCCGCAGGATCCCATGGCCCAGTTGCAGCTTGCCATCGAGGCCGTGTTCGGCAGCTGGAACAACCCGCGCGCCACGCTGTACCGCAAGCAGAACAAGATCGCCGATGACCTGGGCACTGCCGTCAACGTGCAGTCCATGGTGTTCGGCAACAAGGGCAACACCTCCGCCACGGGCGTCGCGTTCACGCGCAACCCCGCTAACGGCGACAAGGAATTCTACGGCGACTACCTGGTGAACGCCCAGGGCGAGGACGTGGTGGCGGGCATCCGCAACACGAGCCCCATCGCCGAGCTCAAAGAGGTCGCGGGCCTGGAAGAGGCCGGTCGCGAGCTGGAGGAAGTGTTCGTGACGCTGGAGAACCACTTCCGCGACATGTGCGACATCGAGTTCACCATCGAGCAGGGCAAGCTGTGGATGCTGCAGACCCGCGTGGGCAAGCGCACCGCCGCCGCCGCGCTGCACATCGCCATCGAGATGGAGAAGGAGGGCCTCATCTCGAAGGAGGAGGCCGTCATGCGCGTCGATCCCGACCAGCTCGATCAGCTGCTGCACCCGCAGTTCGACAAGAGCGCCGACTACGACGTGCTGGCTCGCGGCCTGAACGCCTCTCCGGGCGCTGCCGTGGGCGAAGCCGTGTTCTCGGCCGTGGACGCCGTCGAGGTTTCCGAGGCTGGTCGCAAGTGCGTGCTGGTTCGCTGGGAGACCAACCCCGACGACCTGGCCGGCATGATCGCTGCCGAGGGCATCTTGACCTCGCACGGCGGCAAGACCTCTCATGCTGCCGTTATCGCGCGCGGCATGGGCACTCCGTGCGTGTGCGGTGTGGAGGCGCTGCGCATCGATGCCGAGAAGAAGCAGGCTATCGTGGTGGGCACCGACGTCGTCATCAACGAGGGCGACATGATCTCCATCGACGGCACGTCGGGCATCGTGGTGCTGGGCGCTGTCGACCTGGTGCTTCCCGAGCTTACCGGCGACCTGGACACCATCCTGGAGTGGGCTGACGAGTTCCGCACGCTGGGCGTGCGCGCCAATGCCGACAACCCCGAGGACGCCGAGCTGTCCCGCGGTTTCGGTGCTGCGGGCATCGGCCTGTGCCGTACCGAGCACATGTTCCTGGGCGATCGCAAGCAGATCATCCAGACCTTCATCCTGAACGAGGACGAAGCCGTGCGCGAGAAGGCCGTGAACGATCTTCTGGCTGCTCAAACGGGCGACTTCCTGGGCATGTTCGAAGCCATGGACGGGCTGCCGGTTATCGTGCGTCTGCTCGATCCGCCGCTGCACGAGTTCCTGGAAAGCCCGCGCGCCCTTGACGTGGAGATCGCCAAGCTGGAGGCTACCGGCGGCGACAAGGCGACTATCGCCGAGAAGCGCAAGCTCATGGAGCAGATCGACTCGATGAGCGAGGCCAACCCCATGCTGGGCCTGCGCGGCTGCCGTTTGGGCATCGTGTATCCCATCCTGCCGGTCATGCAGGTGCGCGCCATCGCCACGGCATGCGCCGAGCTCAAGAAGCGCGGCCTGGATCCGAAGCCCGAGATCATGATCCCGCTGGTGTCCGTGCTGCCCGAGCTGGAGAAGCTGCGTCGCGTGGCCGAGGAGGCCATCGCCGAGGTTGCCGCCGAGCAGGGCATCGAGCTGGACATCCCCGTGGGCACCATGATCGAGCTGCCGCGCGCTGCCGTTACCGCTGACGAGATCGCCACGCAGGCGGACTTCTTCAGCTTCGGTACGAACGACCTGACCCAGACGACGTTCGGCTTCAGCCGCGACGACGTGGAGGCCGAGTTCGTTCCGCAGTACCTGGCCGAGCGCCTGCTGCCGTACAACCCCTTCGCCACCATCGATCCGGGCGTTGCCAAGCTGGTCGAGATGGGCGTCGAGCTGGGCCACAAGGGCAATCCCGACATCGTGTGCGGCGTATGCGGCGAACACGGCGGCGATCCCGACTCCGTGAAGATGTTCCACAAGATCGGGCTGGACTACGTCAGCTGCTCGCCGTATCGCGTGCCGCTGGCTCGCTTGGCCGCTGGCCAGGCCGCCCTTGCCGAGAAGATGGGCGACGCGCGCGACAAGTAAGCGCCGTCAAATAGCGTGCATGCTCGAAGGACCCGCAGCGAACGTGTTGCGGGTCCTTCTGCGTGGGAGAGGGAGTAGCGCGCGCCTTCTTGGCGGCCTCGCGTTTGGACTCGAGCAATGCGGGGCCTGCTTGGTAAACCCGCGTCCGGGCTCGAGCGTTGCGGAGGGGGATCGCGCCTCGCGCGCCGGGGCCCGGATCCCGGCGGCGGTTGCGGTGACGGGGGAGGGGATTGCGCGCGAGAGACGCCGGGGTGCAAAGAAGAACGGCCCGGATTCCCAGGCCGTTCTTCAAGCAAGATGCATGTAGGCTGTCGGTTGCAAGCCTTGCGATATGCCAGGCGCTACGCCGTCTGAGCAGGAGCGTCCTCGCGACGAGCCATGGCTTGCTCGTAGTCCTTCGTTCCCACGAAGATCTCGTTGGTGTAGGGGTTTCTGCCAAGCTTCTTGCTGCGGTACGCCACGTACCCCAGCGCGGCCACGTTGGCCGCCAGCGCCAGCACCGATACGACGAGGTTCACGTTCGGGTCGTTCACGGACTGCACGGCGAACACGCTGTCGTCCAGGAACAGCGGGAAGCACTGCGCGAACATGCACCAGATGGCCAGCGTGAACGCGCGGTTCTGGATCCAGCCGCCCTTGTTCCACAGCATCGCCGCCACGGTGGGAGCCAGAAGCAGCGCCAGGCCGCAGTACCAGGAGTGCGTGGGCAGGCAGTTGTAGGTGTAGCAGAAGTTCCAGATGTCGTAGGAGATGATGAACACCCAGGTCATGTCAGGCCACAGCATGTCCTGCTTCTTCTTGGACACGTAGATGCCGAACCAACCGGTCATGACGAAGATGTTCAAGATGCCCGCGATGCCGTTGAACACGTTGTGCCAGCCGCCGTAGAGCGTGACGCCCTCGGTGGACACCCACGTGGTGCCCCAGGCGCGAATGGCGCTTTCGAAGTCGCTCACCACGGCGATCAGAATGTTGATGGCCACGATGACGAATGGGAAGCACTTGAACCAATGCGACTTGCCGATCTTTCCCCATTTGTACTTGAGTGCCATGAAGCCGATGCAGCCGATGGTTGCCGCGTACAGCTTCGCGTAGTGGAACCAGCTGTTCATGTACAGATGCGTGGGGTTGTCGAGCGCCCACTGAGCGCCTGACATGGCGCCGATGGTGATGGCGATGAAGTACGCCGTCAGCCCTGCGGGCAGGATCAGGAAGCAGAACACGCCTCCCGCCTTGGAACGACGCGCCACTTCGTTGACCAGGATCAGGCAGATGAACACCATCGCCCAGCCGAGCCATTGGTACACGGCGTTCTCGCCGTACACTTGGAACAACATGGAACCCTCCTTCTTTCGGGTATGCTTCGCACAGGTCGCCTTTCGACCTGTTTCTTCCGGTATACGCGCCGCTTGGCGCTATTCGGTATCGTCGGTTTCGGGACGCCCTCTGTCCATGTGGAGCGTTTGCACGATAAGGTCTTTCAGCACTTCGTCGTCAGCGTCGGGGTGCGTTCGCAGGTAGCCCACGATTCCCAAGATAAGGACGTAGAACGTTTCGTAGACGTGGTTGATGCGCACGCGATGGCGCGCGCTGTAGTCCTGCACCGTGGTCTCTACAATGTAGGTGGCTATGCGGTCGGCCACGCGGTTCACGAAGTCGATGTAGAGCGCCGCGTTCTCGCGCGAGGCGAGCGAACGGCGGAAGGCGTCGTGCTCGAACACGCCTAGGCGCATGAGCTTGACCACGCTCGAAAGGGCGTGCTCGATGTCGCCCGTGCGTCGCTGGGCGTTCCAATAATGGGTGGCTTCGATGAAATCGGCAACGTAGTCGTCAAGCACCGCCGACGTCACGGCCTCTTTGTCGGGGAAGTAGTGATAGAACAGCGAGCGCGTCACGCCCACGCGATCCGTAATGTCCTGGACGGACGTTTTGGAGAGCCCGCGCTCTTCGTAGAGCGCCCGAGCGGCTGCCACGATGTCCGCGCGGCGCGTAGCCGACGGCGCGCTTCGTGCTGCCTTGTCGTTCGCGGTGCCCATGGTTCCCTCCTTGCCGACGGTCGTTCTTCGCGCTTGCCTGCTTTCGCTAAGCCGCTTGCAAAGGCGATGGTGTCGATCCCCTGATGAGCGCAGCATACGCCCATCATTGACGGATCGTCAATTAACACTTTTCGCAAAGCGTCAATAAGGCCCGCCTGCGGAAGGAGCCAGCGCGGAAGGCGCGCTGCATGGGAGAGCGCGTCGTGAGTGTGCGAGTTGCATGGTGCGCGACCTGCACGGAAGGGGCGCTGCATGGGAGAGCGCTCTATGCGACGTATCGGTTACGCGGAAGGGGCGTCGTACGGCGCGACCGCCGCATTGCCACAAGCGCCCCGCGTCCTCGCCGCTTTCGTTGACGAAACGATTCCGCTCGTCAACGGCGGGTTTCGCCGCGCTCGCAAAGATGCTAGCATGCGCTCCATAAAGTTCATTAGTGAAACGAAAAAGATACAACAATGAACTAAAGGGAAAAGGAGGGGCCATGGAGGGAAACGAGCCGAGCGAGAAGCGCTCCGAAAAGAGGAAATGGCCGATCGTGGCGGCGGTGGTCGCGATTACGGCGGTTGCCGCGGGAGGGGGCTTTTGGGTGTGGCACGAGCAGCCCGGCTTCTGTAACGCGATCTGCCACGATCCGATGGACGCGTACGTGGAGGGCTACTATCACGACGAAACGCTGCTGGCGAACGCGCACGAGCGAGCGAACGCGACCTGTCTGGAATGCCACGAGGCGAAGATCGATCAACAGGTGGCCGAAGGCGTGGCCTGGGTATCCGGCGATTTCGAAACGGACGAGGCGGGCCGCATCACGCGGACGGGCGTCACCGCCGACAAGGGCATGTGCGCGCAGAGCGGTTGCCATGATTGGGAGAGCGTCGTGGCCGCAACGCAGGATTGGGGAGGCCGGGCGGGCGTGAACCCGCATCGCTCGCATCAGGGGGAGGCCATCGATTGCAGCAACTGCCATGGCGTCCACGAAGCTTCCCAGATGTACTGCAATACCTGCCATGACTACGAAATTCCCGTCGGATGGAACGACGCTTCGAAGCGTTAGGGGCTGGACCGGGAACGCGGTTTCGATCGCCGTTCCCGAAGACCGAGGAGGGTGCGTATGAAGAAGACGGCTGTGGCTGCGGGATGCGCTGCGGCGCTGACGCTGGGCCTTACGGGGTGCGGCGCGGGGTTCGAGGGATCAGGATCGAAAGATGCGGCGAGCGCCGAGCAGCTGGCGCTGCGCACGGACGATCCGTGGGCGGCGCAGGTGACGGTCGATCCTGCGAAAAAGGCTGAAGGAACGCTGCACGACGGCGTGTACACCGGCACGGGCAAGGGCATGGACGGTTTGGTGACGGTGACGCTTTTGGTTCAGGACAACCGCTTGACCTGCATAGAAACAACGCAGGAAGGCGAAACGCAAAGCGTCGGCGGCTTTGAGGCCATCCGCGACGGCAAGTACGCGGCCCTGATCGACGCGGCGCAGGGCGCCGACATCGACGCTGTGAGCGGGGCTACCATCACCACTGCCGGCGTCAAGCAGGCGGTCGAGGACGCCCTTGCGCAAGCGGAAACAGGCGCAGGCGCTGCCGTCTCTGCGGGAAACTAGGGAGGGGATTGCGATGAAGGAGCATAACGGACGCAGCGCGGAGGGAATGTCGCGCCGCGCGTTCCTGACGGGCGCGGCGGCGGTCGTGGGCGGCACGGCGGCTGCGGCGGTCATGCCCGCAGCCGCGGCGCATGCGGTGCCGGCGGGAGTCATCGGCGATTGGGCAGCCGACGGGTCGAAGAACGTTCAGGTTCCCGACAGCGCGGCGACGAACGCCTCGTGGGAGGACGGCACGTATCGCGAGCATAACGCGGCAGCGTTTCCCGCAGACGACGCAACGCCCATTCCGCCGCGCGCGGTGCCGCAGAAGTGGGACTACGAATGCGATATCTGCGTGGTGGGCGCGGGCGGCGGCGGCCTGAACGCGGCGGCGCGCGCAGCCGAGCTGGGCGCGAAGACCATCTGCGTCGAGGCCATGGGATTGCACGGCGGCAACGCACAATCGGCCGGCATGTGCGGGATCTTGGGCGGCTACAGCGGGCAGGACGAGAAGCGCTTCGCCTTCCCGTCCTATCCTTTTGATCCGAAGGCCCTGACCGATTGGGCCATGGACGAGTATCACTATGCGGCCGATCCCAAGCTCATCTACAAGCTTGCCTGCGAGGGCGGCAAGAGTCTGGACTGGATGGCGGACTGCGGCGTGCGGTGGCGCTTGGGCGAGGTTCCCGTGTACGTGGCGCCGAAGAACTCGACGCTCGACCATCACGTGCTCAAGATGAAAGACGCCACGGACGCCATGTTCAGCTACGGGCAGCGCAAGGGCGTCGAGTACAAGTTCCAGTGCCCGGCGGTGGCGCTCGTGCGCGATGCGGGCGGTCGTATCGTGGGCCTGGTGGCCAAGGAGGACTTCGAGCGCGAGGTGTACATCCACGCGTCTCGCGCAGTCATTCTCACGGCGGGCGGTTTCTGCAACAACAAGGCGCTTCTGGAGAAGTACATTCCCACGGCGGCCATGGGCTGCGCGTCAAGCTACCTGGTGGGCGGCGAAACGGGCGAGTGCTTCCGCATGGGGTTGGGCGCGGGTGCCGACGTGTCCGGGTTCAACAGCTCCGCCAGCTTCGACGGCGGCGTGGACTGGCAGGCCGAAGGCGGGCAGTGGGCGCGCTTCCTCTACGACGGCATGACGCAGCTGTCGCGCCAGCCGTGGCTGACCATCGATCGCTGCGGCAACCGTTTGCGCTACCTGGACAGCCGCGTGGCCGAGGACGGCGCGAACGCCATCTACGCCTTGGGCGATCTGGCCACCATCCAGATGACGCCTCCGGGGCATCGCTCCTACATCATCTTCGACGCGAACTACGAGGATCACCTGGCGGGCTTCGCGCAGGAGCATTGCCGCAAGCTCATCACGCCCGACCTTGAGCAGATCGACAAGGTGCCCGAGCACTACCGCGACTGGCACCACGGCGTGCAGGACGCCATCGACGCCGACGTGTTGAAGAAGCGCGACACGTTGGAAGAGCTCGAACGCGATCTGGGGTTGGCCGAAGGCGTTCTGACCGAGGCCGTGGAAAAGTGGAACGCGTGCTGCGAGAAGGGCGAGGACGATTACCTGTACCCGATGCCTCCCGAATGGCTGCACGCCGTCAAGGAGCCGCCGTTCTACGGGTGCCGCATCGGCGGCAACCTGTACGGCACGAAAGCGGGCTTGCTGATCAACGAGGACATGCAGGTTATGGGCACCGATGGGCGGCCCATCGAGGGCCTGTACGCCGGGTGGCACACCGCCGGAGGGGCTTGCGGCGAGAACAGCTACGTGGGCGACCCTATCCTGGGTTCGCTCATGGGCGACGTCGGACTGGCGTTTTGCGGCGGATACCTGTGCGGCACCTCTGCGGTGGAGCACGAGATGACCGGCGCAGGCGCGTAAGGGAGGGGATGCGAGATGAAAGAGCAACTGAAGGGCATGGCCCGTCCGTACGCGATGCTGTTCCTGATGGCGCTGGCCGTGGCAGTTGTCGGGAGGATCGGTCTGGCCGCCATGGACCTGTCCGGCGCGCTGGCTTACGACTACATATCGGCTTCCGGGGTTCCCATCTTGGACGTGGTGTGCTCCATCCTGACGGGATCGGCCTTCATGGCGTTTCTGTTCCTGGCCTCGCTTGCGATGGTGCTGTCCACGGCCGGGGTCGCGTTGCACGGCCTGCTGTTCGCGCGCGGCGTGCCGGGCGCCGGCAGGCCGGCGACCGCGTTTCTGTGGGGCTGGGCTACGGCGCTTGCGGCCGTCGTGTGCCTGTTCGTCGTGCTTTCGGGAATCCTGTCGGGCGTGCAAGTGCATTCCATGAGCTCGAAGCTGCCGGCGCTGCCGGTGCTGGTAGCCGCGCTCGTCGTGTGGGCTGCGTTCATCGGCACGCTGCTCGGCGCCGCGTCGATGGTGGTGTGCGCGTGCCTGGCGCGTGCTCGGAACGAGAAGCGCGCAGGTTGGAACCTTGTGGCGGCCACGGCGGGCTGTGGCTTTGCGGTCATGGTGCTGGCGGTGGGCACGTTTTCCGCCATCAACGCGGCGAGCATCAACGTGGGCGTCGTGGGAATGTGGCTTGCTGTCGACGTCGTGGTGAACCTGGGAATGCTGTTCGGCGCGTCCGCGTTGCTGAAGAAGGCGCGCGCGTAGGCGGGCGCTGCGACGCCGGCGGGCCCCGGCGTCTTACTCGAGAGGTTGCAGGAGGCCGAGCGCTGCTTTGCGCTCGGCCTCCTTGCGCGCTTGCATATCGGCGATGACGACGCGCCAGGCGCGGGCGAGCGCGCGACGCTGATGGTCGTCGAGGCGGCTCCACAGCTGCGTGCGCGCAAGGAGGCCGATGGTGCGCACGATGATCTTCTGCTGGCGCAGGCCCTGAGGCGTAGCGGCCGCGAACACGGCTTTGCGGTCGTGCGGGCTTGCCAGCCGTTGCGCCCATGCATGCCCGACAAGTCCGTCTACCGCCCGCGCGACGGCTACGGGCGTCATCTGCAGCTGCGTGGCAAGGTCGCCGATGCGCAAGGGCTCGTTCACCTCGCCAAGGCGCTGCAGCACGCGACATTCGCTGAGCGACGCGCCGCATGCGGTGCGCAGGGCGTCTTCCATCCCGCGTTTCACCAGTTCAAGCGATACGAGTGCGCGCGATGCAGCGTAGCGCGACGACGCATCGCCGCCCAGCGGCGGGTCGATGCTCGCGCCGGCGGCTATGGACGCTTCAAGGATGGCGCGGTGAACCGCATCCTCGGTTGGAAACAGCGCGTACAGGCGCTCCACGATGGCCTCGTTCGCTTCGGCCACATGGCGAACGCCCGCCTCGGTGATGCACGCGGTGCGCACGCGCGCATCGGCCTTGCCGCCGCTTCGCGTGGCAAAACCGGCGTCTACGAGCACGTTCATAGCTTGGGTCACCACGTTGGGCTTGAGCGCGAGCAGCTTGCCGAGGCTCGACTGGGTTGCGCCCGTCGTCCGGGCGGCCAAAAGCTTCACGAGCACGCGGTACTGGGTCACGCTGAGGTTGCTTGCTTGCGCCAGGCCGCTTTTGAGCGCGCGATGGGTAAGGTCGAAAGCGACGAAGAACGTCGAATCGAGCTTCAGATCGTCTTCGTCGTGCGCGCCCGCGGCGGTGGCCATGCTGCTCCCCGTTCGTTGTAATTGTTTCAGTAGTGAAACAATAGTAGCCCTTCTCGGGGCTGCATGGCAGGATGACGGCTCGGTCGCGCAAACTCTCCACGCGCCGCCGTTCGCCGCTCGACCGTCGGCTTTCGTGCCGTCGGTCCCCGCTTCCTGCCACCGCGCTTGCGTGCCGCATGCGCGCACGCCATACTCATGCTGTCGCAGTGGCGCTTGATGCGCTGGAATGCTGATCAGACGGCGTCCCAGCGCCGGAACCGGCATTCGCAAGCGATTCGTTCGAACTCGAAGAAAGAGCGAGGGAATGGCTGGAAGATCGATCATGCCGGGTGCGCGCCGCATCGCGGCGGGAATCCTGGCGGCGACGCTCGTGCTCGCGCTCTGCCCGTTGCAGGCGTTCGCGGCGGGGGGCACCGTCGTGCACAAGAAGTCGGGCATGGACATGTCGTACACGATCGTGCGCGACGCGGGTGCCGCGCAAGGCGCGGTCGTGCTGGCCGGACTGCCGGAGGGAGCTGCGGGCATCGTCGCGGTCCCCGTCTCCATCATGGTGATGGAAGCATGGGAGGATCCCGCCACCTACGCGGTGGAGGGCATCGCGGCGGGCGCCTTCAGCGGCGCGGCGGCCGCATCGGGCGCGGTGGATCGCATCGACATCGAGGGCGTCGTGGATGTGGACCCCGCCGCGTTCGCAGGACTCGCGGACACGACGACGTTCACCGTGCGCAATGCGGAGATGGTCGAACGGCTTGCGGCCGCGGGCATCGCGAAGGAGCGCATAGCCTGCGCGCCGCTGCTCACGAAGTACGTGGCGTTCGGCGACAACATCGCCGCCGGCTACGCGCTGTCCGAATACGATAACAGCGACCAGTGCTACGATCAGGAACCCACGCCCTCCGACGCGTTCGTGTCGCTGGTGGGCGCGCACTTCGCCGACGCGTTCGGCCCGTCGGTGACGGACAACCTGGCTGCTTCGGGCTGGACGAGCACGCAGCTGCTCGACGCGCTGCAGGCAGGCGCCTACGACGCGGCGCTTGCCGATGCGACCGCGGTGAGCGTGACTATCGGCTCGAACGACCTGCTGGGGCGGTTCATCGAGATCATCGCCGAGGCGCTCGAGCCCATCAGCGATCTAAGCGATGCGGATGTAGCGCAGATAGAGGCGGCGATCGCCGACGAAGGTGCGGCGGGTCCGGACGCAGCCGCGCTGGCGGCGGATGCTGGCGACGCGCTCGTTTCGGACGCGGGCGACGCGCTCGTCGCCGTGCGTCTCGACCCTGTCAAAGAGCTGCTCGAGAAGGTGTCGGCCGCCATCGAGCGCATCAACGCGGCCCTTGTCGCCGACCCTGAGCTGCTCGCCGCCTGCGAGACGTTCGCGACGACGAACCAGCCGGCCATCTTGGATGCCGTCCACGCCCGCGCGCCGCGCGCCCAGGTGTATTGGACCACGTTGTACAATCCGTTCTACGGCCAGGTGCTCGACGTGCGCACGCTGTTCTCCAAGCTGGCCGCGCATGTGGATCCCGACCTGCCCCTGTCCATCGACCTCGGCAGCGCCGGCGCGCGCTACATCGAGATCATGAACGAGGCGTTCGTCCGGAACACGGAAGGCTACGCCGCCGTGAACCTGTACGAGCCGTTCAACAATCCCGGCTTGACGAACGTCTCCATCGGGCGCGCCGCCGACGGCTCGATCTCGTTCAACGTCGACCCGCATCCGAACCATGACGGCCATGCGCTCATCGCCGAGCTGGTGAACGGGGTCGTTGATGCGACCTACGCGCCGGGTGCGCCCGATCCCGCTCCGGTCGTACCCGATCCTGCGCCGATCGTGCCCGTTCCCGAGCCGACCGAGCCGACCGAGCCCGTGCCCGCTCCCCAGCGCCTCGCGTCCACGGGCGACGGGGCTCCGGGAGCCCTCGCTGTCGTTGCGTGTCTTATGGCGACCGGCGCTCTAGGAGCGTGCGCGGCGCGCCGCAAGCGCGAAGGATGCCGTCGATGAGCAGGCCGGCGACCGCTGCGGACACCGCCCGCGCAGTGCTGCGCCGCGTTCGCGACGCGCTCACGCCCGACCGCCTGCTGGCGGCGCTGTGCCTGGTCGTGGCGCTGGGCATGGCGGCGCCGTGGGCGCGGGTCCCCGTGGCGGAGCTTATCGGGCGCGAGGTGTCCTACTCGGTGCCCGACCTGCTGGCGGTGGGGCAGCTGACGGTTGAGCGCGCCCAGTCGCTCGAGGATCTGCTCGAGCAAGCGCGCGGCATCGCCGAACGTGCGGCGGGTATCGTCGACCGGGCCCAGGATGCGGCGGAGCGCGCCCAGGATGCGGTCGAGCGCGTGTCGACCGCGTTGGACGAGAGGGGGTAGGGCCGTGGACATCGAGCTTATCCGAACGCTGCTCACAATTGCCCAGGTGCTCTGGATCGTCATGGCGTTGCTGCTGGTCGCAGCCGCTGTTGCCCTGCTCGTGCGCGCGAGGGCGCGCTACGGGCTGCTGATCGCCTCCTGCTCGTGCGCGGCGGCGTTCTCGCTCGCCTGGATCGTCCTCGTGCGCGCGGCCGATTCGTTCGCCCTCGGCACCGTGATGGACATGCTGGGGCCGTGGGTCGTGCTCGTGGTCCCTCGCGTGGTGGAGCCGGGCATCTGGCCGTGGATCGTCCTCGCGTGCTCCCTTGCGGGCATCGCGTTCGGCGTCCTGGGAGTCCGCCGAACGCGCGCGCAGCTGGGGCCGCGCATCTAGCGTTGCGCGAGGATGCCGTCGACGAGCTTGCTCCGCGCGGTTAGCTCTTTGCGCGCCAGCGGCCGATGGCTTTCGCGATCTCGGTCTGCACGACCGAAAGGAGGGCGAAGCCGCCGACGAGCGCCCACTGCGATGCGTTCATGGAAGTGCCGCCGAATGCCTCGATGATGGGCGGCACCAGCAGCACGATCATCATGAGGGCGAAGCTTGCGCCCACAGCCCAGGCAAGCTGCGGGTTGCGCGTTTCGCCGCGGTCCCAAACGGGGTCGGTGGTGGAGCGCTGGTTGAGCGCGCGCAGCACCTGCGAGAAGGCCAGCGTGCCGAAGGCCATGGTGCAGCCGAGCGCGTCCCCTCCCGCTTCGCGGCCGATAGCGAACGCGGCCAAGGCCAAGACGGCGATGAACACGCCCTGGAACCCCACGCGGCGCGCGAGCTTTGCGTCGAGCAGGTTGTTCGCGCGCATGGGCGGGTGCTCCATGATGTGGCGGCTGGCAGGCTCTACGCCCAGGGCCAGCGCCGGAAGCGACGCCGTTGCCAGGTTCACCCACAGGATCATGACGGCGGTCAGCGGGGCGTTCCAGTTGAGGGCAAGCGCCGTCAGCAGCACGATGATCTGGGCGACGTTGTCGGCGACCAGAAACGCTACCACCTTCTGGATGTTGCGGAACACGCGACGGCCCTCGCGCACCGCGTAGACGATGGTGGTGAAGCGGTCGTCCATGAGGATCATGTCCGAAGCGTCCTTGGCCACGTCGGTTCCGGTGATGCCCATGGCAACGCCGATGTCGGCGGCCTTGAGCGCGGGAGCGTCGTTCACGCCGTCGCCCGTCATGGCGGTGACCTCGCCGCCATGCTGAAGCGCGCGCACGATGCGCAGCTTGTGCAAAGGCGACACGCGGGCGAATATCGAAGCGTGCTTGACGGCTTCGTCAAGGGCCTCGTCGTCCATGCGGTCGAGCTCCTCGCCCGTAACCACGAGGTCTCCCGGCCGATGGATGCCCAGGTCGCGCCCGATGGCGCGTGCCGTGGCGGCGTGGTCTCCCGTGATCATGACGGTGCGCACGCCTGCGGTTCGGCATGTTTCGACCGCGTGCCGAACGTCCGGTCGGGGCGGATCCATCATGCCCACGATGCCGATCAGCACCAGGTCGCGTTCGATGTCGTCGTCTTCGTCCGGCGCGCCCGCAAGCGCGCGGGTTGCGAAGGCCAGCACCCGCAACGCCTCGTCGGAGAGCGTTTGGGCCAGCGCGAGGGCATGCTCGCGGTCTTCGTCGGTAAGGGGACGGGGGCCGTCCTGGTCAAGCAGGTAGGCGCAACGCGGCAGCATCGAATCGAGCGCGCCCTTCACGGACACGACGGCCTGTCCCTCGCGGTCGTTCACCGTGGACATGCGCTTGCGGTCGGAATCGAAGGGGCGTTCGGCAAGGCGCGGGTACGCGGCGCGCAGCTCTCCCGGATCGATGCCGCCGTCGCGCGCGAGCAGAAGCAGCGCGCCTTCGGTGGGGTCTCCGATCACCGTGTCGCCGACGGCTTCCGATTCCGCAGGGGAGAGCACCGCGTCGTTGCAGAGCACGGCGGTGAACGCAAGGTGCTCGAAGAGGCGGGCGTGCTTCTCGCGTGCTTGCTCGGGGTCGAGCTGGCGTTTTCGAGCAAGGTCGGGCCCAAGGGCCACGCGCACCACGTTCATGCGGTTCTCGGTGAGCGTGCCGGTCTTGTCCGTGCAGATGACGGTAGCGCCGCCCAGCGTTTCAACGGCGGGCAAACGCCTGACCAGGGCTTCGTGCTGCGCCATGCGCTGAACTCCCAGCGCCATGGTCACGGTTGCCGTGGCAGGCAGGCTTTCCGGTATCACCGATATGGCCAGCGACACGGCCAGCAGCAACAGGGGAGCGAGCGGTCGCCCGTAAGCTAGGCCGATGGCGATCACGGCCAGCGCGGCTACCACGCCCACGATGGTGAGGCCCTTGCCGAAGGAGGCGAGCTTGCGCTTGATGGGCGTGTCCAGGCCGTCGCTTTCCTCGAGCATGCCGGCGATGCGCCCCACTTCGGTGTTCATGCCGGTCGCCACCACCACGCCTTCGCCGCGCCCCGCCGTGACGATGGCCGTGGCGAAGGCCATGTTGGCGCGATCTCCCAAGGGGGCTCCGGGAAGCGCTTCGGATGCGGCGTTCTTGTCCGTCGGCACCGATTCCCCGGTTAAGGCAGCCTCTTGCATGCGCAGTCCCGCCGTGCTGGTCAGCCTCAGGTCGGCCGGGGCCATGCTGCCGTCCCCGAGCAGCACGAGGTCTCCGGGCACCAGGTCGCGCGCAGGCACGACGGTCTCGATGCCGCCGCGCATGACGCGGGCTTCCGGCGCGCTCAGGCTGCGCAGCGCCTCCAGCGACGATTGCGCTTTCTGCTCCTGCACGATGCCGATGACGGCGTTGACCACCACGATGGCCGCGATGATTCCGGCTTCGACCCATTCCTGCAACAGGGCGGAAAGCGCGGCTGCGGTCAAGAGGATGAGGATCATGGGGTCCGACAGCTGCTCGCGTACCATGTTCGCCAACGTGCGCGGAGGCTTGGCGTTGAGTTCGTTTGGGCCGAATTCGGCCAACCGGTCATGCGCCGTGGAGGGCGACAGGCCGTCGGGGAAGGTGTCGAGCTCCTTGATGGCCTGTTCGCGCGACATGGCGTGCCAGGCGTGCTGCGCGACGTTTTGACGTTCCTCGGCGTTCTTGGCCGCGCGGATGCGAGCGGCGCTGTGCTGCTCGCGGCGCTTCGGTGGTTGATGGTTGCTCATAGGACCCCTTCGTCGTGGCGGTTGCGGTTCGCGGCCGTCGGGAATCGTTCGGCGGTGTTTCGTTCACCATAATCGGGCAAGCTCGTTGCTCGCCGAACCGTCATCTGCCGGTAGCCGAACCATTACCATCCTCGAACAAGGGGCATGATCGTCTTTTCGCAACGGCCAGTGCGCTACAATGACGAATCCGGTGAATTCTTGCCAAGGAGCTTTGCTCGGCTGCCGTATGCCGGTTGTCGCTCAAGCGCCATGCTCCTTGGTAGATAAACTATGCAAATACTAGACAGTATCCAATAAATCACATAGTCTGATATATATCTTGCCGATCATGCTTGCTAGGGGGCGCAATGCACGGAATGGACGAAGCTTGCCGCTATCTTCGCGCGTCGCATGCGCTGCGCGAGGCGCTGGATATCCCTCGCGGCGCTTCGCTTGCCGCGATTCCTTTGGGAAACGGGGAGCATAATGCGAATTTCGCCTTCGACCACCCGGTGACGGGCGCGCGCTACGTGCTGCGCATGAACTATGCGAGCCAGTTGGGCTTGCGGGAGCAGGCGTCGTACGAGCACGGTGCCCTGCGCGCCCTTGCCGTATCCGGCCGCACGCCGAGCGCCGTCTACGTCGATGAAACCCGAAGCGTCGTGGACAGGGGCGTTCAGGTCATCGGGTTCTGCGCGGGGCGCCTGCTCGATCTCGAGCGCGACGACGATCTTTCGAAGGCAGCGAAAAGCCTGGCCGACGTTCATAGCGTTTCCGTTCCCGACGAATGCACGCTGATCAGGCCGAGAAACCCGTTGGCGGAGATCAGGGACGAGAGCCTGCGCATGTACCGGGTTTACGCCGGGTCGAGGTTCGTCGATGCGCACGTGGCGCGCGAGATCGAGGACCTTCTTGCAACGTGCGATCGCGTGGTGGAAGCGCACGAGGGCGACCCGATGCGCTCGCACATCGTGAACACCGAGTGCATCGCGGCCCATTTCCTGATTCCCGAAGCGGGCGACTTCGCCTACGTGGTCGACTGGGAAAAGCCGATCGTGGGCGACGCCGCGCAGGACGTGGCGTTCTTCGTGGCTCCCACCACGACGTTCTGGGACAGCGATATCGTGTTCGACGATGCGCGCCGCGATCTGTTCGTGCGCGCTTACATCGATTCCGTGGATGGGCGCTTCCCGACGGAGGGGTTCGTCGAGCGGTTCTTCGCTTACCTTACCCTCACGTGCTTGCGGGGCGTTACCTGGTGCGCTATGGCGCAGGTTGAATACCACGATCCCAACCGGCCTTTGAAGAACGACAAGACGTTTCGCAAGATTCAAGCGTATCTGTCGGACGGCTTCTTCGCGCAGTTGAAACGCCAAGCGTTTTTGAAGCGGTCCGCGTAAGAGCGCTGCACGATGCGCGCCGCTGAGCGATCTGGTTCGCACATATACTAGCGATGATCTACTATTAGATATATACTACTAGTGTACGGTTGATGAATCTCATGATCGTATCATGATGGCACAAGGGGAAGGAATCGGTATGGACAAGGTTGCGCAGCAGATGTACTCTCGCCGTCGTTTCTTGGCGTTGGGAGCGACGGCGGGGTTGACGATCGCGTGCGGCGGGGCGCTCGCGGGATGCTCGGGCGCTTCGGGCGGGGGATCCGACGCGGGCGCCGCCGCAGCTTCGATCGACTACGCTGATTGGAACGCGGTCCTGGAAGAAGCGAAGGGCCAGACGGTTTCCTGGTACGGATGGGGCGGCAGCGAGCCTCGCAACACGTGGATCGAGAAGGTTCTAACGCCGCGGCTGAAAGAGCGGTACGATATCACGCTCGACCTGGTCGGCATGGACATCAACGACATCCTCACGCAGCTTTCGGGCGAGATGCAGGCAGGCGTGAGCGAGGGGACCATCGACTTCATCTGGATCAACGGCGAGAACTTCTACTCCACGAAGAAGAACGGGTACCTGTGGGGCCCGTTCTGCGAGTACCTTCCCAATTTCAACGAGTACTGCGACAAAGACGCTGCCGACAACGCGTACGACTTCGGCAGCCCTACCGAAGGGTTCGAGGCTCCGTACGCCAAAGCGCAGATGCATCTGTGGATCGATTCGGCTTCCCATCCGAACCCGCCGAGGACCCTGCAGGAATTCACGGCGTTTTGCAAAGAGAACCCCGGCAAGGTGACGTATCCTCAGCCGGGCGATTTTACGGGAACGGGATTCATCGAGTGCCTGATTGCGGGCGTCGTCGGCAAAGACGAGTTCGAAAAGCTCTCGCGCATGACCGACCCGACGACTGAAGAAGTGAAGGCCATCGTCGATCCCGGACTGGAATACCTGCGCTCGCTCAACCCGTACTTATGGAACCAGGGCGCAACGTTCCCGGCGGATTCCGCAACGGTTCGGTCCATGTTCGCCGACGGCGAGCTGGTTTTGGGCATGGGCTACGGAAGCCCCCAGTCCGACGTCGACAACGGGGCCCTTCCGAAGACCGTCAAGCCGTTTCTGCTGGACACGGGAACCGTGGGCAACACGAACTTCATGGCCATTGCGCAAAACGCTCCCCACAAGGCGGCGGCATTGGTGGCTATCAACGAGGTCATGAGCCCGAAGATGCAGCTCGACCAGTACAAGGAGCTGGGAAACATCAGCGTGCTCGACATGGAGAAGCTGCCGGCTGAAGATCGGGCGGCCTTCGAGGGAATCGAGCTGAAGGGCAGCGAGCTTGCGTTGGACGAGCTGCTGGGCGCGCGCGTTGCCGAGGCCGCAGGTCCGGTGGTTCCCCTTATCGAGCAGCTGTGGCTCGACGAGGTTGTAGGGAAGTAGTCGTCATGCCGCTGCCCCGTACCATAAGAAGACGGTTGGTTCCGTACGTGCTTGCGCTTCCCGCGGCCGTGCTGCTCGCCGTCTTCTTTTACGGGGTGGCGAACGGGGTGCTGCAGGGGTTCGGGATCATGCCGTTTCTCGGTCGCACGGATTTCACCTTGGATTACTACGTGCAGGTGTTCGCTCGGTCGGACTTGAAGGACTCCGTTTCGTACAGCCTGTACCTAGCGGCGGTGTCCTCGGTGCTGGCCGTCGTGGGCGGCGTGGCTTTGGCCGGGTTCATGACGAGAGCCCGATCGGGCCGGTTCGTTCGGCTGGTCGGCATTCGCCTGCCGCTGATGGTCATGCACGCTCTGGTTGCCTTGGCGGTGATCTGCCTGTTCGCGGGCTCGGGCCTCGTTCCGCGGCTCATGTGCTGGCTCGGCCTGGCTCAAGATCCGGGATCCGTCGTTTCGGTGGTGGGCGCTTCGTCGGGCTGGGGGATCATCGCGGTGTACCTGTGGAAGGAAGTGCCTTTCGTCGCGTTTTGCACGGCTTCCATCATGATGAACATAAGCTCGTCGCTCGGCGAGGCGTCGTCTACGCTGGGCGCGGGGCCGTTGCGATCGTTTTTCGAGGTGACCCTGCCCTTGTGCAAAGGTGCGGTGGCGAAGGCGTTTTTGGTGGTGTTCGCATTCGCGTTCGGATCCTACGAGGTTCCGTTCTTGCTCGGGCCGACGCTTCCCAAGGCGCTTCCGGTGCTCGCCTACATAGAGTTCCAAGATCCCGACATCCTCAATCGCTGCTACGCGATGGCGTTGAACGGCGTGATGGCTCTGATCTGCACGGTGCTCGCCGTCGCGTACTTCGCCATCGTGCAGCGCGAGCGGAAGGAGCGGTGAGCATGGCGTCTATCGGCACGCCGAAGCCAAGCAAGCGAGCTTCTGCAGCGCGGCAGGGCAGGTTGTCCAAGGTGTTCGTCGCCGTGCACGCGGCGATCGTCTTGCTGCCCATCGCGGTGGTGGCCCTGTGGGCCTTCGCCGACAGCTGGGCCTGGCCCCACCTGCTGCCTCAATCGTTTTCCCTAAGAGGCGTGGAGCTGGTTTTGTCGGAGGGCCGCGACACGGGGCTTTCGATGATGGTCCAAAGCGTGCTCATCGCCTTGGCCGCGGCAGTGCTGACCACGCTCGTCGCAGCGTTGGCGGCGCGCGCCGTCAGCTGCTACGAATGGGCGGGGCGCAAGGCGTTCAGCTTCGGGCTCGTCACGCCGTTTCTCATACCGACGACGGTGTTCGCCATGGGCGTGCAGGTGCTGTTCATCAAGGCGGGCATCGCGCGAACGGTTCCGGGGGTGGTTTTGGCCCACGCCATCGTTGCGCTGCCGTATTCCGCCGTCATCATGATGGATATGACCGACGCGGTGGGTACGCGGCTCGAGGACGCGGCCAAAGCGCTGGGGGCGTCTCCGTTGAAGGCGGTGCGGCGTGTGACCCTTCCGGCCTTGCTTCCGGGTATCGTGTCGTCGCTGTCCATGGCGTACATCATGTCGTTTTCCCAGTACTTCCTCACGTTGCTGATCGGCGGCGGCGCGGTGAGGACGCTTGCCGTGGTAATGTTTCCCTACCTTTCGGGAGGCGATCGAACCATTGCCGCGGCGTACGGGCTTGTGTTCATCGCTTCGACGTTCGCCGTGTTTCTTTTCTTCGAATGGCTGATGAGGCGGTTTGGCATGCGCGAGGACGGCGAGCTGTACGGGTGATAAGGCAACGGGCTACAGGAGGTCTGCATGCACCTTTCTCTTGATGGAATCGGGCTTTCCCTGGGAGGCAAGTCGATACTGGACGACGTTTCCTTCTCGGTTTCCAACGGGGAGTTCGTGTCGCTTCTGGGGGAGTCGGGCGCAGGGAAGTCGACTATTCTGAAGATCGTCTCGGGGCTGATGCCCCAGGATTGCGGAACGGTTTCCTTCGACGGCGAAATCGTCGACGACCTGCCCTCGCATAAACGCCGCGCAGCCATCGTGTTCCAGGATATTCGCCTGTTTCCCAACATGAGCGTGCGCGACAACGTGGCGTTCGCGCTGAAGATGCAGGGGGCGTCCAAGCCCCAGCGCCGCCGCGAGGCCGAAGAGCTTTTGCGGGCGGTTCGCTTGGAGGGCATGGGCGACCGGCGGACGAACCAGCTTTCGGGCGGGCAGCAGCAGCGTGTGGCGTTGGCCCGCGCCCTGGCGGGCAAGCCTCGGGTGCTTTTGCTGGACGAGCCGTTCAGCGGCCTTGACGAGCAGCTGCGCGACGAAATGCGCGCGCTTGTCCTGGAGCTTCATCGACGCTTCGACATGACCTCGGTCATGGTGACGCACGATGCGCAGGAGGCGCTGGTCATGAGCGATCGGGTGATCTACGTGAGCGAGGGCCGGGTGCTGCAAGACGCTCCTCCCTCGGAGGTCTTGCTGGCTCCTGCGAACGAGACGGTGGAGGGGTGCTTCAGGGGATCGTCGGCCATCGAAGGAACGGTGTCCGACGGCACGTTTCGCGCGGGAAGGCTCGCGATTCCCGCGCCGGATGTTTCGGACGGTGCGGCCGTGCTGGTGTGCGTTGCCGGATGCGCGCCCTTCGTGCATGCCGTGACGAAGGATTGATCCGCGCCGTTCGCTCGAGCGAAGGCGTCCCCCTTACAACCCCAGGCGCGCCAAGGCTCTCTCCCATGAGAGGAAAGCGTTTTCCTTGAATGCCTCCGGATCGATTATCCGCGGAACGCCGATGGACGCTCGAGGTGCGGTTGCCCGTGCGCTCTCGAGGTAGCCGACGGAGAGGAACGCGGCGTTGAGCGACACGTCTTGCCGTTGCTGGTCGAAGAGGTCCGGTTGGGCCAGGTAGGCGGCGGCCACAAGGTCCCAGCAGGTGAAGCCGTCCAGCCCGTACGCGTTCTCCATGGTGGAGAGCCAAGGGTCGCACGTGCGCGCGATCCACGAGTCGCCGCCGAATCGCGCCAGGAAGTCGTTACGGGAAAAGGTCGCCGGCAGGCAGTTCTGCGACGTGGCGATGCTGACCGGCGTCGGCGACGACAGTACCTCGAGCGTTGCCTGGGGGTCGCAGGAGAGGTTGAGCTCGTTCATGATGCGTCCGTTGATGACCAGGCTTTCCGTGACTCCTCCCATGAGCACCGTTTCGCGCAGGTTTCCGAAAAAGCCGGGGTCGATGCGCGCGGCCCCTTTCAGGTTCGTTAGCGATCCTAGCGCTAGAACGCTCAATGCGCCCCGGTCGTCCACCGCCGCTTGCGCAAGGAAGCGCGATGCTTCGCTTGTTTCGTCGAGGGGGTTCGCGCAGCCTTTCAGAATGGGCACGTCAAAGCTCCATTCCGCGAAGAGGCGCGTCGTGTTCTCGTGCACGACGTCGATGGACGAGTTCCCGTACGCGGTGCATGCGGCTTCGACCCGGACCGCATCGGGGTTGCCGAGCAGGTAGAGGAGGGCAAGGCCGTCGTCGACGTCGCATCGGGGCACCCCCATGGTGTTGTCGAAGTCGACGATGACGCGTTTCGGCGTTAGTGCGCTCATGACGTTCCTCTCTGGCAGCACGTGCGGCTTGGGCATGAAGAGCATTGTGAAATACTAGATCATATCTTATACTTGCAACAGTCTATAGTAAAGGGGCGGGGCTGCGACGGTGTTCGCAGCCCTTGCTGCTCGGACGTCGCGCGGCTTGCCGCGGGAGGCGGTTCGGGCGCAGACCGTGGGGGGGCGGATCTCGATGGGCGATATCGTGTTCGATCGGTTGGAGCGCGCGTTTTCGGCGTGCTCGGGTTGCGGGGCCTGCGTCGACCGCTGCGAGGTTCTGGGCGATGCCGGGATCTCGTCGTTGCGGGATCTGATCGAGCCGTTCAGAGGGGAGCCGTCCCTTGACGCGGTGCGCAGCGTGCCGGAGCTTGCGCTTGCGGTCAGGCGCTGCTGCATGTGCGGTTCCTGCACGTGCTCCTGCCCGACGGACGTCGACGCCCGCAGCGTTCTTGCGAGCTTGCGCGAAGTGCTCGCCCGCGTTGGCGCGACCACCATGGA
>NZ_DBFOSR010000042.1:0-14542 GCF_048427265.1 Paraeggerthella sp. | reverse complement strand
GATCCATGATCTGGTGATTCGTCATCGTGCGCACCGACACCCCCAGATGGGACAAGTCATCGCGACGTTCCGAATCCCTTGCGATCCGAGAAGGACCGGTATGGTACTCGTCGCTTTCGTACTCAACGTCGAGCTTCGCTTGCGACCAGTACAGATCGCATAAGTAGTATCCCTTTTCGGTGCAATCTCGCCGCGCGTCCGGCACATCCATTCGATAATTCAATTCGGGATGCGAAAGCGCATAGCCGCCCATTCTTCGCGGAAGGCAAAGCAGCAACGTCAAAGCCGTCTCGCGCGGCGAAGCGGAACAGGCGACCAAATGCTTGAGGACTCTTCGAGCCGCAGCCGCGCCAGGAATTCCCCGTGCAGATTCGACGTATCGAGCAAGGGCCGACGCCGTGGTCAAAAGCATGGGCCTCCCGTACCGCGTGCGCCCATCGCAGTTGCGCGCGTACGTTCCGCACAACTCGAATCCCAAGGCAAGAAGCTCCAACGCAGGCAAGACGGAAGCCATCTGCACGAAGCACAGCTCCGGCGAGCTCGCGTACAGATCTTCGTCCAATCGCACGAATGATCCAGGAGGAAACGGGCGCGCATGAACATGGCAGCGCACGCCGACGCGGTCGATCCGATCGCACGTACAGGGCACGACCACATGCACGGGCGATTCGCGAGAAACGCGCCCGAGCGGCAATCCGCTTTCAAGAAGCAGGGAATCCCCGCGAGCGCGATCGACATCTACGGCCTTGCGGCCCTGGAAAAACGCCGCGGTATCGGCATCGCGGCTGCGAGCCCGCGCCGCCTTGTCCGCATCGCCGATAAGCTCCGACGATCCGACGGGATGCCGAACGCGTTTTCCAGAGCAGGGCACCCGAAGGCGGGCGTCGAACCTTCCCGACCGCCAACATTCCAACGCTGTTATATGGCTGATGTATATAGTCATATATTAAGACTAGCAAGGGCAACGCCCCTCATGTTCGCGGACAATCGTTTCGTTATCTTCACGTTATCTTGCGCTGGATTCCTGCTAGATTCCCGCTAGACCCGTGCTAGATTCCTGCAAGGTTTTCGCAAAACCACGCCCAGAAGACGGCAGGCGTGCATCCGCGCCGATGCACGCGCAGGCAAAGGCGAAAGCGGGATCGCGGCTGAAAGCAAACGGCGAACGGGCGGGCCGAGACGAGCGCGCAGCTAGAGGAAGGCACGCGGGTCAAAGTGGACGCACGGCTGGAAGCAGGTACGCAAGCTGAAGCAGGCGCGCAAGCTGAAGCAGGTCCGCAGGCTGAAGCAGGCGCGCAAGCCGAGGCGAGCGCACCGGCTGAAACAACCGTGCGGACCGAAGCGGAGCACGCAGACCGGCGGAACGGACAGCTTGCAGGAACGCGTGCAGTAGCAGAATGTATTTGACACGGTCCGCTGTCAAAACGATCGAGTTTTGCGGCGATTTTCCGCCTTCTCGAGGTTGTTCGCTGATGCGTGATTTTCATTATCCCAGTTCAGAAGCTTACCGGCTTGCTTTATCCTGGTTTGAGGACCAGCAAAACTCGTCCGTTTTGACAAAACTTCGAACTGAAGATGGGGTCAGCGAGGACTGCAAGTCCCCGAAGCGCAAGACGGAGCCGGGCACGTCGCAAGCCCCCGAAACTGGAACGGAACCGGGTACGCGGGCAGCGCCCGTCCTCGCCGCGCGACCGCCTCCTAAAACAACACGGGACCCGGCGCGAAGCCGGGTCCCGAAACGTGCAAGCTTTTCGAACGAGCGCTTACATCATCGTCTGAATCGCGACGAACAGCGGGGTGAACGTCAGCGAAACGATGGTCATCAGGTTGATGAGGATGTTCATGGACGGACCAGAGGTGTCCTTGAACGGATCGCCCACGGTGTCGCCGACAACGGCGGCCTTGTGAGCATCGGATCCCTTACCGCCATGATAGCCCTGCTCGATGTACTTCTTCGCGTTGTCCCACGCGCCACCGGCGTTGGACATGAAGATGGCCATGAGCATACCCGTGGCAACGGCGCCGGCCAAAAAGCCGCCCAGCATAGCCGGGTTGAAGCAACCGATCGCGACCGGCACGATAATGGCAAGGCAACCGGGAAGCATCATCTCGCGCAGCGCGGAGCTGGTGGAGATGGCCACGCACTTGTCGTACTCGGGCTCGGCCTCGTACTCCATGATGCCCTTGATCTCACGGAACTGGCGACGCACTTCCTCGACCATGGCATGAGCAGCGCGGGACACGGCGCCCATGGTGAGGGCCGCGAACATGAACGGCATCATGGCGCCGATGAAGATACCGGCAACGATCAGAGGATCGGTGAGCGTCAGCTCGAAGTTCGGAATAGCATGGTGCATCGTGGCCTGGTAGGACACGAACAGCGAGATAGCGGACAGGCCCGCAGAGGCAATGGCGAAGCCCTTCGCGATGGCAGCGGTGGTGTTGCCCACGGCGTCCAGCGCGTCGGTGCGATCACGCACTTCCTCGGGAAGTCCGGCCATCTCGGCGATGCCGCCCGCGTTGTCGGCAACAGGGCCGTACGCGTCGACGCCAATGGTGATAGCGGTGTTGGAAAGCATGCCAGTTGCGGCAAGACCCACGCCGAACAGGCCGACGGCAATGCCGCCCTCAGCCGAGGCGAGCGGGAACGCAAGGTTGCCGAACGTGTACGCGCCGATGATAGCCAAAGCAACCAGCACGATCGGAGCGATGGTGGACAGCATGCCCGTGCCGATGCCCTCGATGATGACCGTGGCGGCACCGGTGTCGGCAGCCTCGGCGATCTTGTGGACCGGCTTGTACTTGTCGGAGCAGAAGTACTCGGTGATCTTGCCGATGGCAAGGCCGGCCACCAGGCCGCACAGCACCGAGCCGAACAGCCACAGCGGCTGCGCCTCGACGGACTGGGAGTTCCAGATGGAGAACAGGCAGAAGATCACGACGATCTCGATGCCGGCAGCCAGGTACGTGCCGCGGTTGAGCGCCTTGTGCAGGGCAGCGCCTTCCTTGGTGCGCACGGCGAACAGGCCGATGATGGACGTGAGGATACCGGTTGCCGCGATGATGAGCGGCGTCACCAGGGCCCACACGAGGTCGCCCGTGGCGAAGTACCCGCCCAGCGCGCCGAAGGTGGCGGCCAGGATGGTAGGGGCCAGGATGGCGCCCGTGTAGGACTCGAACAGGTCGGCGCCCATGCCGGCCACGTCGCCTACGTTGTCGCCTACGTTGTCGGCGATGGTGGCGGGGTTGCGGGGATCGTCCTCGGGAATGCCCGCTTCCACCTTGCCCACGAGGTCAGCGCCAACGTCGGCGGCCTTCGTGTAGATGCCGCCGCCCACACGGGCGAACAGCGCAACAGCAGAAGCGCCGGTGGCGAAGCCTTCGACCATGCCGATGTTGGTGTGCATCTGAGCAACCTCGACGATGTCGATGCCGAACACCAGCAGGATAAGCCACAGCGACAGGCCCAGCAGGGCGAACGACGCCACGCACAGGCCCATGGTGAGGCCGGATTTGAAGCTGATGTTCAGGGCCTTGGCAACCGACTCCTCGGCAGCGTGAGCGGTACGCGTGTTCGCGCGCGTTGCCACGTGCATGCCAACGTAGCCGGCGGCCGCAGACATCACGCCGCCCGTGACGAACGCAAGCGCCGTGATCGGCGACAGGAATACCGCCATAACAACGGCCACGATCACCATGAAGATCACGAGCAGCTTGTACTCGCTCATCAAAAACGCCTTAGCGCCCTGCTGGATCTTCAGGGAGATGTTATTCATCTTGTCCGGACCCGGATCCTGCTTCAGAACCCACGTTCCGAGGTAGGCTGCCATGCAAATGCCGATGAGGGCGCACACGGGAGCCATCCATGCGACTGCAGTAGTCACGTGTCTCCTCCTTTTTTCGACCAATACGATATGCGACCTTTTCGCCGGGCATTCGAGCGAGAAAGTCGCAACCGCTTTATTCTAGAGGATTTGCAGATAATGTGAACCCGTAATCGAGTTTTTTTGGATACATGAAATTGCAAGCGTTTCACCAGGAATCAGGCCGCGCATCGACAATCAGGGCGGATTCAAGCTGCAAACGAAGCGATATCCGGTATACTTCGCCTTTTCACATCACCGACGATGCATGCATCTGAACCACGCGAGGAGCACGTTATGCCCGGTATACGCCACGCACGCGCCGCACAAGACGCGGTACGTGCGCTTTTCGCCCTGATCGCGGGCGCCGTCGATCGCTTCCGATCCCTGCCGTTCGCGAAAAAGGCGCGTCCCTTCGTTCTTGCGCTTGCCGTGCCAACGGCTTTCCTGCTGCTCGAAGTGCCCTACAACGCGAACCTGCTTTCCATGGATCCTTATTATGCGGGGTTGAACCTCGTCCTCTTGGCGATCCTTTTCGGCATCTGCTACTTCGTCGGGCAGCGCTCCCGTGCGGCTGTTGCGGCGTTTCTGCTGGCTTGCCTGGCGGCCGGAACGGCAAACCACTTCGTCATCATGTTCAAAGGCCAGCCCGTCGTGCCTGCCGACCTGTTCGCCCTGTCCACGGCCGCGTCGGTGGGATCGGGCTACTCCTTCGAGCTTGACGCGAGCCTGCTTGCGAGCATCGCGCTGTTCTTGGGGTACTGCGCCGTGCTGTTCCTGATGCCGAAGCAGCGGCTCTCGTTCCGACGCGGCTTGACCAACGCCACGTGCGCGCTTGTGCTGGTTGGAGGCTTCGGCTGGTCGCTAGCCGCCGTCGACATCGAAAAAGCCTTCGATTGCACGGTGGACGTATGGGGCGTCAAGGAATCGTACGCCGAGCAAGGATCGGCGCTTTGCTTTCTCAAGCGCGTCCAAGACCTGAGCCCCGCCGAACCCGACGGATACGCGACCGCGGCCATCGAGGACATGCTGGACTCGTACGCAGACGCCACGGCCATCCCGGAAGCGCATGCCGGCGAACTTGTCGAACAGCCCACGGTCATCGCCATCATGAACGAGACGTTCTCCGACCTGTCGCGCTACCCCGGCCTTGCCGACACCGAGGCCCGCCCCGCCCGGTTCCACGAGCTTGCCGCCGAAGCGCTCGAGGCCGGCGAAGCCTACGCCTCGGCCATGGGAGGCGGCACCTGCAACAGCGAGTTCGAGTTTCTGACCGGGTCGAGCATGGCGCACCTGGGCGGAGGCGTGTATCCGTACGTGCTTTACGACCTGGACAAAGCCGAAAGCCTGGTGTCGTACTTCTCATCGATGGGCTACGCCACGCACGCGCTGCATCCGGCCGAGGGCACGAACTGGAGGCGCGACCGAATCTACGCGCAGCTGGGATTCGACCGATTCAGCGACATAGCCTCCTTCGACGGCGCGGACACGTTGCGCGGCCTGGTCACCGATCGCGCCACCTACGACTACGTGCTGAACCTGTTGGCGGAAAACGAGCAGCCCCAGTTCATCTTCGACGTGACCATGCAAAACCACGGGGGCTACGACGTGGGCGGCCTTTCCGAAGAGATGAGCGTGAGCGTTCCTCTTCCCGACGGAACCACGTCGCCCGAGCTGAACGAGTACGCAAGCGTCATCCGCCAGGCAGACCAGGATCTGGCGTATCTGACAGAGCAGCTGAACGCGCTTGAGAGGCCGGTGGTCCTCTGCTTCTTCGGCGATCATCAACCCGGTTTCAGCGACTGGCTGTTCGAAGCCACGCACGAAGGCGTGTCCGCAGACGATCTGGGGCTCGATGCCGTGCAGTCGCGCTACGCTGTACCCTACCTCATCTGGGAAAACGATGCCGCGCGCGCAATCAAGCAACAGCGCGGAACCCCTGCCGAGCACGAAGCCGACGCCCTCGCCGCAGGACCGGTCGAGCAACGGTCGAGCCTGAACTACCTGGGTGCCAAGCTGGTGGATTCAGCAGGTCTTCCCACCACGAACTACCAGCGCTTTTTGCTGTCGACCAGCGAATCCATACCCGCCGTCAACCTCAACGGCTACCTGAGCGCCGACGGCACCTGGCACTGGCTCGACGAGGAAGCGGACGCCGAAAACCTGCTAGACGCCTACGCCTGGATACAGTACGACAACCTGTTCGGCTAAGGTCGAGACAACGAACAAGGCGGGAGACGATACCGTCCCCCGCCTTGCGCCATTCCCCGTTTTGCGCGCACAACCCTACAGGTTATCCCTCACCCATTGGATGTTGCCCTGCACGGTGGCTATGAGCTCTTCGAGGTCGTCAAACTTGCGCATGGGTCGCAACCAGTGCAGGAACTCCACCTTGATGGGCTTTCCGTACAAGTCGCCCGAGAAATCGAGCAGATGCACTTCGCAGGTGGCCGTCGCGCGATCGGCGAACGTAGCCGCCACACCCACGTTGACCGCAGCCTTGTAGCGAGCGCCGTCGACCACGGCCCACGCGGCGTACACGCCGTCGCCTAGCGGGCGCAGCTGATCGTCCACCACCAGGTTCGCCGTCCGAAATCCCAGGTCCGCGCCCTCTCCGCGCCCGGGCATTACCGTTCCCGTCATGAAGTACGCGCGTCCTAGAAGCCGGTTCGCTTCCTCGATGGCGCCGTCGGCCAAAAGCAGGCGGATGCGCGTGGCCGTTATGGGCGCGCCGTCTTCGCTCTTCAGGCTATGAGCGCGCACGTGCGTGCCCTCGACAGAGCCCCACGCATCCAGGTCGTCCACGGTCCCTGCCGCGCGAGCTCCGAACTTGAAGTCGAACCCCACGTGCAGAAACGCCGGCGGCGTACCGTCGAACGTCTGCACGAGAAAGCGCTCGGGCGAAGACGCCGCGAATTCCCGCGTGAAAGGAAGCGCTACCACCGCGTCCACGCCGGTTTGCGCCAGCATGGCCAAGCGCTCGTCGTTCGTCATGAGCTTCTTGAGCCGATCGGGGTGAAACACCTCGTCAGGATCGATGTCGAACGTCAGCGCCACGCTGCGTCCGCCGCTTTCGCGCGCCGTCTCGCGCGCGCAGTCAAGCAGGAACCGATGCCCGCGATGCACGCCGTCGAACACGCCGAACGCGCACGACGCGCCGGAGAAGAACGCATGGTCGAAAGATTCGTCCGCCCTATAGATCTTTGCCACGAGACACCCCCGTCTGAAACACGCAGCGCGCCTGATACGCATCGCGCGCCTGATCGTAACCGTACAGCGCAACCAATTTGTTGTCGGCAATCACCGCAACCGTCTCCCCGTCCTTCGGACCCGTGCAGCTTTCGCGCACGCCCGAGGTGCACGCGCACAGCTCAAGGTCGGCCGTCGAGCGACGCCGCTCGTACAGGGGATGCGCCGAAGCGGGCAACGGAGAGCCGTTCGCCACCTTCGGGACAGCCGCATCCTGCGCGAACAGGAAGCGCCCGCCCAAAAGCCGAATGGGATCGAGCGCGGCGCGGTCCTTGAGCTCCGCGAGCACGTCCAAGCTGACGCACTCTTCCAAGTCGAGCGTCCCCAGGCGCGTCCGCTCCAACGCGGCAACGTGAGCCGGGCAGCCGAGCGCCACCCCCACGTCGCGCGCCAATGCGCGAATATAGGTGCCCTTCGACACGTGGAACGCCACGTCCCAGGTGGGAAGTTCGTCGCCGCGGCCCTCGCGCACCTCGAGCAAGCGCGCCTCGTACACCTCGATGTCGCGCGGAGCCAGGTCGATGATGTTGCCCGCACGCGCAGCTTCGTAGGATTTCTTCCCGTTCACCTTGATGGCGGAATACGCCGGCGGCAGCTGCTTGCTAGCCCCCACCAGTCCCTCCACGAACGAAGCGGCGAAGACGGGGTCGGTCACGCAAGCCGGAACGTCGCCCGTCCGCGTCACGCGGCCCTCGGCATCGTCGGTATCGGTCCCCACGCCGAACGCGATGGTCACACGGTAGTGCTTGTCGTGCGCGGTCAAATACGACCCGAGCCTGGTGGCGGGGCCGATACAGATGGGAAGCACCCCGGTTGCCATGGGATCGAGCGTGCCCGTGTGCCCCACGCGACGCTCCCCGAATATGGTCCGGCATCGATTCACCACGTCATGCGAACTCATGCCGCCGGGCTTGTTGACCCCGACGACCAGCGAAAGCCCCGATGTTCCCCGCTTCACCCCGTGCACGCCCCTTCGCCAGCCTTGGCCCCAACCGTCTTCTCCAATGCGGCGTCCACCAAGGCCACCGCTTCGTCCAAGGAGCATTCGAGCGTGAATCCCGCAGCAGCCCGATGCCCTCCCCCGCCGAACGTGCGAGCGAGCGTCGCAACGTCGGTGTCGTCCTTCGCGCGCAGGCTTCCGCGCACGACGTCTCCCTGCTCGCGCAGCATGCAGGCAACGCGCACGCCCGACACTGCGCGCAGCGCGTCGATGATGGGCTCGGCGTCGGCCTTCACCGCGCCTGCCGACTCGAAATCGTCAAGGGACAGCCAGCTCATGGCGTACGCGCCGCCGGCTCCAAACCGCATGCGGCCCACGGCGACGCCTTCGAGGCGTACCGAGGGGAGCGAGCGATTCTGGAAGATGGCCCGCGAAACGAACGCCGGGTCGGCGCCCGCTTCGACCATCTGAGCCGCGGCGCGCATGGCGGCCGCGTCGGTATTCTGATACTGGAAGCGCCCCGTGTCCGTGACCAGCCCCGTGTAGCAGCACAGGGCGACGTCTCCCGAACGGTCGACGCCGAGCAGCCCCGCCACGTCCCACACGAGCACGGTGGTAGACGCCGCGTCCGGATCCACGTACACCAGGTCGGTCATCGTGGTATCCACCGCATGGTGATCGATGGTGACCGCAAGGTCGCATTGGTCGCGCAGCGCGGCCGCAGCCTCGGCGATGCGCTCGCGCGTGGGCACGTCCACGGCCACGAACGTGCGCGCAGGCCCTTCGTACAGCTCGGCCGGAACAAGGTCGTCGGCACCAGGCAGGAACCGCAAGCGCTCGTCGATCGGCTCGTTTTTGGCAAGCACGCACGTCACGCGCTTGCCAAGCTGCCGCAATGCGGCAGCGAGCGCAAGCTGCGACCCGATGCAATCTCCGTCGGGGCTCACGTGCCCGCACAGCACGAAGTCATCGCGCTGCTTGAACGCCGCGGCAAGCGCCGCAAGATCGGTATTCGTTTGGGGGGTAACGGACATACGGTCTCCCTGCTATTCGTCGGCCGATTCCGCCACCTGCGCGCCAGCGCGCTCGTCTGCAAGGGGGTCGGCGTCGGCGGGCACGTCCGCATCGGTCGGCTCGTCCACCTTGTTGCGCGCGGCATCGCGCTCGAGCGCCGTAGCAATGCGCTCGGCCTGGTCGACGCTGCGATCCAGCAAGAAGCGCAGCTCGGGAGCGATGCGCCACGACAGTTTGCGAGCCATGAGCGAGCGGATGCGGCCCGACGCCTTGGAAAACGCCGCCGCCACGTCCTCGTAGCGCTCGGGCTCGGTGGTGTAGAACACGTTGCACACGCTGCGGTCGTAGCTGACCTCGCAGCCCGTGATGGTCACGAGCTCAAGGCGGGGATCGGATATCTCGAACAAAAGGATGCTCGCGATGACCTCGCGGGCCTGCTCGTTCACCTTGCGGTTGGAAGAACTCTGTTTCATGATGCCATCTCCTTCCGAAGAGGGGTTATGCGCAAAACGCGCTCGTCAAGCCCAGTGTAACGTGGAACGTTTGACGAGCGCGCAGATTATTGCAGTGACGGAGAACGGTTACTCGGTCCGCTCGACTTCCTTGATCTGGTAGCCTTCGATGTGGTCGCCCACCTTGAGGTCCTGGAACTTCTCGATGCCGATGCCGCACTCGTAGCCCTGCTTCACGGACTTCACGTCGTCCTTGAAGCGACGCAGCGAAGCCATGACGCCCTCGAAGATCACCGTGCCGTCGCGGACGATGCGCACCTTGTCGTCGCGGTTGATCTCGCCCTCGATGATGTAGCAGCCGGCGATCGTGCCCACCTTCGGCACCTTGAACGTGTCGCGCACCTCGGCGATGCCAGTGTCCTCTTCCACGATGTCCGGGGACAGCAGGCCCACGCGCGCCGCATTGATCTCCTCGATAGCCTGGTAGATGATGCGATACAGGCGGATGTCCACCTTCTCCTTCTCGGCCTGCTGCTTGGACTTGCCGGTCGGGCGCACGTTGAAGCCGATGATGATGGCGTCGGAGGCCGAGGCCAGCGTAACGTCGGTCTCGGTGATGCCGCCCACGGCCGAGTGCACGATGTTGATGCGCACCTCGGACTGGTCCATCTTCTCGAACGCGTCGCGCAGCGCCTCGATGGAGCCCTGCACGTCGGCCTTCACGATGAGGTTCAGGTCGGTCTGCTTGCCCTCCTCGATGCGGCTGAACAGATCGTCCAGGCTCATGTGGGACTTGGCGTCCTGCTCGGCCAGGCGGGCGCGCAGCGCGCGCTCCTCAGCCAGCTTGCGCGCATCGCGCTCGTCGGCGAACACGCGGAACTCGTCGCCGGCGGTGGGAACGCTGTTCAGACCCAGAATCTCCACCGGATCCGCCGGAAGTGCCTCGTCGACGTGCTTGCCGCGCGGGTCGACCAGCGCACGGACGCGGCCGTGCGACGTGCCGGCCACCACGACATCGCCCGGATGGAGCGTGCCGCGCTGGACGAGGACGGTGGCCACGGGGCCGCGGCCCTTGTCGAGGTTCGCCTCGATGACGAAGCCGGAAGCCTCGGCGTTGGGGTTCGCCTTGAGTTCGAGCACATCGGCCTGCAGCAGGATGGTTTCAAGCACGTCGTCGATGTGCAGGCGCTTCTTGGCCGACACCTCCACGAACATGTTGGAACCGCCCCACTCCTCGGGGATGATGCCGTATTCGGTAAGCTCCTGGCGCACGCGATCGGGGTTGGCGCCCGGCTTGTCGATCTTGTTCACGGCCACCACGACGGGGACCTCGGCGGCCTTGGCGTGGTTGATAGCCTCAATGGTCTGCGGCATGACGCCGTCGTCAGCGGCAACCACCAGGACGATAACGTCGGTGACCTGGGCGCCGCGAGCGCGCATGGCCGTGAACGCCTCGTGGCCCGGCGTGTCGATGAACGTGATCTGACGGCCGTCGATCTCGACGACGGACGCACCGATGTGCTGCGTGATGCCGCCGGCCTCGCTGGCCACCACGCCGGTGTCGCGGATGGCGTCCAGAAGCGACGTCTTGCCGTGGTCGACGTGGCCCATGACGGTGACCACGGGCGGACGCGACTTGAGGTCCTCGTCCTTGTCGTGGTACACCACCGCGTACTCCTCTTCGGGAGACACGACGCGCACCTTGCGGCCCATGTCGTCAGCGATAAGCTCCACCAGGTCGTCGCTCATGGACTGCGTCAGCGTGAGCACCTGGCCCAGCATGAACAGGCGCTTGATGATGTCGTTAGGCTGCACGCCCAGCAGCTCGGCGAACTTGCCGACGGTCGAGCCCTGCGGGATCTCCACCACGGAGTCGTCGAGCACCAGCTCGGGGTCGAGGCCCTTCTCGATGGCCTCCAGCTCCAAGCGTTCGCGCGTCTCGGCCTCGCGCTTCTGCTTGCGCTTCTTGCGGCGGCCTTCGCCCTCGCTCGACGTGGTGGCGGCGGCAACGGCGGCGCGGGCCTCGGCCAGCACCTTGTCGCGCTGCAGCTTCTCGGCCTGCACGGCCATCTGGGCATAACGGTCCTCGGGCTGGGTCTGCTGCGCCTCCAGCTCGGGAACGATCTGCTCCACGTGGCCGCCCTTGCGACCGTGCTTCTTGGGAGCGCGGTCGGGCTTGCCCGACTTGCGTGCGGAGGACGCTTCCTGCTTCTGCGCCTCGATGCGCTGCTTCTCGGCCTCGATCTGCGAAAGCAGCGAGTCGAAACCGGACCCCTTCTTGGCGCCCAGCACCGGAGCGGGCTTCTTGGGGGCCGGAGCGGACTTGCCGCCCTTGCCGCTGCGCTGGCGCAGCGCTTCCTCGACGGCCTGCTTCTTGGCAACCTCGGCGGCCATCTTGGCCTGACGGGCGCGAGCGCGGGCTTCCGCAGCCTCGCGGGCTACGCGCTCCTTCTCGCTCTCGATCTGGCTGGCCAGGCTCTCGAACGGCGACGACGCCGGCGCTTTGCGCGGATGGTCGCCCTCGTCGTGGGAGCCGCCCTCGTCGGACGGGCCCTCTTCGGCGCGACGGGCGCGCTCGGCCTCGCGGGCGGCGCGCTCCTGCTCCACGGCTTCGCGGCGGGCGCGCTCTTCCTCGGCGCGCTTGCGCTCGGCCTCGGCGCGCTCTTCCGCCAGCTTCCTGGCCTCTTCGTCCTCGAGCTGGCCCGCGCGCTGCTTGATCTCGGGCTCGAGGTTCTTGCGGATCTTCTCAACGTAGGCGTCGGCGAGCATGCTCGCATGGCTCTTCGCAGGGATCTTCATCTGTTGCAGCTTGTCGAGCAGCTCTTTGCTCGACATATCGAATTCCTTCGCCAACTCATGTACGCGCATGCTGGCCATATACCACTCCTCTACTTCTTAATTCGCTTCGCGCGAGGCCGTTGCGACGTCGGCGGCGATCCGTTCGTACTCATCGCCGCCGAGCGTCGTCTTGAGCGCCCGGTCGAGCTTTTTCTTCTTGCATGCGGCGGCGAAGCATTCTGCGGAGCAAACGTACGCCCCCCTGCCCGGCGCACGGCCGGTCCCGTCGAACGACACGGTGCCCGAAGGATCGCGCACGATGCGCAGAAGACCGGCTTTCGCCGCCGGCGTTCCGCATGCGATGCAGCTGCGCTGCCCCTTAGTCGTCGTCGTGTTCATTCGCAAGGCCGCCTACCTGGTAACTCTTAAGCCTCGTCGAGGTCCGCGTGGACGCCGCAGTAGCGGCTGCCCGGACGAGCGTGGTTGCGGCAGCGAACGCCGTCCTCGCCCACGTACGAGCACAAGCCCGCCTCGTCGTCCACGTCTTCCTCGTCGATCAGCATATTGCCCTCGGAGGGAAGCTGCTCGCTTGTAAAGCTTGCGCTCTTGATGTCGATGTGCCAGCCCGTCAAGCGCGCGGCAAGGCGGGCGTTCTGGCCCTCTTTGCCGATAGCCAGCGACAGCTGGTCGTCGGGCACGACCACCGTGGCGTAGTGGTTGTCCTCGTCGATGATGACGCGCGTCACCTTGGCGGGCGACAAAGCGTTGGCCACGTACACGGCCGGATCCTCTGCCCACTGGATGACGTCGACGCGCTCGTTGCGCAGCTCTTCGACCACCATGCGCACGCGGCTGCCCTTGGGGCCGACGCACGCGCCCACCGGGTCGAGGTTCGCCTCGCGCGAAGCCACGGCGATCTTGGAGCGGGCGCCCGGCTCGCGTGCGATCGACTTGATCTCCACCATGCCGTCGTAGATCTCGGGGACCTCGATCTCGAACAGGCGACGGATCAGATCGGGATGCGTGCGGGACACGACGATAGCCGGACGGGCCTGCTCGCCGCGCATCTTCGGCGCATCGGAATTCGGGTCGCGCACTTCGATGATAAGCACCTTGAGGCGCTGGTTGTGACGGTAGTGCTCGCCCGCCGGGCGCTCGTTGCGCTCGTTGGGGCTGCGCTTGACGTCGTAGTGCGGAAGCTCCGCCTCCACGCCGTCGCGAATCTTGATAATGGTGAACTCGGGCGTGCCCTGCAGCACCGTGCCCGTGACCAGGTCGCCCACGCGGCTGGAGAACTCCTCGTAGATGGACTGACGACCCGCTTCGCGCACGATGGAGGCGATGACGCCCTTGGCGTTCTGCGCGGCGATGCGGCTCACGTCGGCCGGCGTGACGTCGCGCTCCTCGAACTCAAGGTACTCGCCGGTTTCCTCGTCGGGCTCTCCCACCGGAACCAGCTCGTACACGTAGATGTGCCCCGTCTGGCGATCGATGGTCACGCGAGCATCCCACTCGAGGTCAAGAATGCGCTCGTAGCTCTTCGCCAGAGACACCTCCAGGCGCTCGATGAGATAGAACTCGTCGATCTTGCGTTCGTGGGCCAGCGCCTGCAAAGCCTCGATCAATTCTGAACTTGCCACGTCTTCGCTTCCTTTCCTCTTAAGCTCAAGCCTTCGAGCTGAAATCGATCATGCCCTTGAGATGGGCGCGCTTGATGGTGTCGAGCGGGATCTGCACGGAGGAGCCGTCCACGTCGAGCGTCACAACGCCCTCGCCAGCCCCCTGGATGGCGCCCGTCCACGTGCCGCGGCCGTCGAGCGGCTGCGCCTTGACCACGGCCGTCTGCCCCGCATAGCGCGCGAAGTGCTCGATCGTGCGCAGCGGGCGGTCGATGCCGGGCGAGGACACCTCGAGCGTGTAAGCCCCGGGAAACGGGTCCAGCTCGTCCATGATGTCGTTGATCCACGCCTGCGCGGAGGACAGCTCGTCAAAGCTCACGCCCTCGGGCGTGTCTATGAACACGCGAATGGTCGGAGCCTTCTTGGCACCGACGACCTCCACGGTCACGACCTCCACGCCCTCCTGAGCCGCACGGGGTTCCAGCGCGTCAAGCAGCTGTTGTTCCTTTTTGCTGAGCACGCCTTCTCCTTTCTGTGCCCTAACATACAAAGAAAGCGGGTGAAACCCACTTTCTCGTCTGCGAAAGTATGGTGCGCGCCGTCGCGCGCTTGCTGTTCTGCAATGCG
>NZ_DBFOSR010000041.1:0-10411 GCF_048427265.1 Paraeggerthella sp. | reverse complement strand
CGGGCCGTCGACTTGACCGAGGATTTCAAACTGGTGGTAGAGCTTCCCGACATGGCGCGAGCGCTTCGCCCTGGCTTTACCCCAGCACGGCGCCGATGGCCCCGCGAGCGCGCTCCACGGCGCAGTCGAGCTCGTCTTCGGTGATGGTCAGCGCTGGGTTGAAGTACACGACGTTGCCCAGGGGCCGCAGCATCAGGCCGCGATCGAGCGCTTGGCGGTAGATCCGGTACCCCATGCGATCGCGCGGGTCGAAACCCTCCTTGGTGTCGCGATCAACTACCAGCTCAAGCGCGTGGATCATCCCCAAGCGACGGATCTCTCCCACATGGGGGTGTTCGCCGAACGCCTCGGTCAGCCGCCTTTGCAGATGGTCCGCCCTGACAGCGGCCTGCTCGAGCACGCGATCCTCGCGCATGATGCGTTGCACCGCCAAAGCCGCCGCTGCCGCGATGGGGTTTCCGGCGTAGGTGTGGCTGTGCATGAACGCCTTGCCTTCGGAGTAGTCGGCGTAGAAGGCTCGGTAGATGTCGTCGGTCACGGCCGTTACCGCCATGGGAAGAAAACCCCCGGTCAGGTTCTTGGAGGTGCACAGCATGTCGGGGGAGGCGCTTGCCTGGTCGAAGGCGAACATGGTGCCGGTGCGACCGAAGCCGGTGGCCACTTCGTCGGCGATGAGGTGCACGTTGTGCCGGTCGCACAGCGCTCGCAGCTTTTCCAAGTACAGCGGCGGGTACATGCGCATCCCGGCGCTTCCCTGCAGAAGCGGCTCGACGATGACGGCGCACGTTTCGTGCCCGTGCCGCTCGAACTGTTGCTCGGCATGTTCGAAGCAGGCGCAGCTGCACGTGTCGCGCGTGCAGCCGTACGCGCAGCGGTAGCAGTCGGGCGCTTCGATGACGTGCGACCGGTGCATGAGCGGCGCGTACATGCCCGCGTACGTGGCATCGGCGCATACGGACAGCGCGCCCAGGGTTTCGCCGTGGTATCCCTCGGAGAAGCACATGAACCGTTGCTTTTCCGGGTGGCCCGTTTGCAGGTGGTACTGGAAGCTCATCTTGAGGGCGCACTCCACCGATGTGGAACCGTTGTCCGAGAAGCAGAACTTGTCCAGCCCTTCCGGCATGATGGCGGCCAGCTCTTCGGCAAGCTGAATGATGCCCTCGTGGGAGAAGTTGGCGAACAGCACGTGGTCAAGCTTCTTCGCCTGCCGGGCGACGGCTTCGGCGATGGCGGGATTGCAATGCCCCAGCGTGTTGCACCACCACGAGCTGATGATGTCGATGTAGTCCTTCCCCTCGATGTCGAAGAGGCGCACGCCTTCTCCGCGCTCGATGATGATGGGAGGGAAGTCCTCGTAGTCTTTCATTTGGGAGCAGGGGTGCCAGATGTGCGCGAGGTCGCGCTCTTGCCAAGTTGCCATGCGGATTCCTTTCCGGGGTCGGTGCGGGCGGGGTGCGCCGCGCGATCTGCCGCGCGCGACGGCGGGTCAGTTGAACAGGCTTGCCAGATAGTGAGCGCTGCAGTCGAGATCCTGCGCGCCTGGCGGGATGCAAGCGATCGTGGGAATCCCGGTCAACTCGCGCGCCATCAGCCGGTTGTCTTCGTGCAGGGGGTTACCGGCTTCGTAGTTGTTGAGCAGGATGCCGTGGCAAGCGATGCCGCGTTGGGCAAGGTAGAGGGTTGTGGTGGCAAGGGCGTTCAGCGTGCCCAGTCCTGCGTCGGCGACCACGACGGTTCCCAGGCCCAGCTTCAGCACCACGTCCTCCAGCATGAGGCGGCGCTTGCCGTCCCAGCGCAGCGGGCAGACGATGCCGCCGCTTCCCTCCACCAGCACCAGCTCGTGCCGGGTGCGAGCGCGGTCGTAGTCGCGTTGGACGACGTCCAGGTCAACGGGGTTTCCCTCCAGCCGCGCAGCAAGATGGGGCGATACCGCCGTTCGGTACGTGTAGGAGACCAAGCGCTCGTGGGGCTCGTCCAACCCGGCAACTCGGGCGACGTACGAGGCATCGCTCGAGATAGCCCCCTGGTCGTCCGTTTCGATGCCGCTGATGGCGGCTTTGTAGTAACCGGCGTCGTATCCCGCTTCGCGTAGCTGCTTCAAAATGAGGGCGCTCACGTAGGTTTTGCCGACGTCGGTTCCGGTCGCGGTGACGAACAGGCCGCGCGATGTCGTATCCATGCAGTTCCTCGTCTCTGGTTGAAGGTTGCTCGACGCGCGCGGGGCGGTGCGCTCCGGGGTGCGTCAGATGATGGGGGCGGGCACGAAGAACCCGGCGGAAGCGGCCATCGCCCGATCGGAAAGGACGGTGAACCCGCCCGTGGTCAGCATGTCCCCCGATATGAGGGCGTTCGCGCCCGCGCTCAGGCAGTCGCGACCCGCTTCACTCAAGAGCGCGCGCCCGCCGGCAAGCCGCAGCGACGTGCCGGGCATGGCGAACCGGAACAGCGCCACCGTGCGCAGCACCTCGTCGTGCCCGAGCGGCGGCATGTTTGCCAGCGGCGTGCCGGGAATGGGGTTCAGCACGTTGATGGGCACGGAGTCGGGGCCGATCGCGCGCAGTTCGAGCGCCAGGTCGATGCGGTCGGCCCGGCTTTCCCCCAGCCCGATGATGCCGCCGCTGCACACTTCCAGCCCGGCGTCGCGCGCGGCTTGTATCGCGTGCAGCTTGTCATCGTAGCCGTGCGACGTGCATATATGGGGAAAGAACGCGCGCGAGGTTTCCAGGTTGTTGTGCACGCGCTCAAGCCCGGCTTGCGCCAGCATGGCGAAATCTTCCTGCGAAAGCAGGCCGAGCGAGGCGCACACGGAAACGCCTGTCGCGCGTTTGACGGCGGCTATGGCGCTTGCAGCCTGCTCGATTTCGTGCGGGGACAGCTTTTGGCCGGATGCGACGAGCGAGAACCTTTGCACGCCGGCTTCGACGTCGCGCTTCGCCTGGTCCACGATGGCGTCCACGCTTTGGAAGGGGTACTCCTGAACGGAGGCGTTCCAGTGGGCCGATTGGGCACAGTACGCGCAGTTCTCCGGGCAGCGTCCGCTTTTGGCGTTGACGATGCTGCACAGGTCGAAGTCGTCGCCGCAACGCGCTTGGCGGATGCGGTTCGCGGCCGCGGCAAGGTCGGTCAGCGGCTCGGCGGCAAGCGCCATCAAATCGTCGCGGCTGAGGTCGCCGCCTTCGACGGCGATGCGTTCGCATCGGGCGATGGGGTTGCGGTCGAAGGCGCTCATGCGCGGCCCTGCTTTTTGCTTGTCAGGGGCAGCAGGCGCTTGGCAAGCGCGGCGCTGGCGAAGCACAGCGCGATGTCGCCCGGCACGGCAAGCACGAAGCAGTACAGCACAAGGGGCCCGAGCGCGATGGGGGCTCCTATGACGAAGTTGCTGATCAGGTAGAAGTAGACCATGCCGATCAGGTAGACCACGCCCAGCCCGGCGAAGCATGCGGCAAGCAAGCGCTTCATGGAGGGCCGCGGCGTCGCCCACGCGATGCGCGCCGTGAGGTACGTGCCCGCGCAAAAGCCGATCAGGTAGCCGAAGCTCGGCTGTGCCAGATACCCGATGCCTCCGCCGGACGCGAAGATGGGCAGGCCGATCAGTCCGAGCGCAACGTAAGCCGCCACGCTCAGCGTTCCCCAGCGCGGGCCGAGCAACAGGCCGGCCATGGTGGTGAACAGGAATTGCAAGGTGAACGGCACCACGGGAACCGGCACCTTCACGAAGGCTCCTACCGCGATGAAGGCGCAGAACAGCGCGCACAGCACAAGCGACCGCGTGCGGGCTTTCGTGTTGTTCGCCAGGCTCGGGCGGGTTGATGCTTCGGCTGCTTGCTTAGGCATGGGCGGTGCTCACTTCCCCGTACGGGAGCTCCAGGCGCGTTTTGTCCGGAAGCTCTACCACCAGTTTGAAATCCTCGGTCAAGTCGACGGCCCGCGCGCGCACGCGCGACTCGTCGCGCGTGATCACGATGGGCTCGCCCAGCAGAAAGCAGCGGCGGCGATACTCGTCGTAGAACGAACGGTCGGGTAGATGCCGGTACAAGCCCCAGAACCGATCGAGCACTTCCGCCACCAGCCGGTTGCGCAGGGCTTTTTCGTCGGCATCGCAGACGGATCCCGCAATGTCGCCAAGGGGGGCGGGAAATCCTTCCGCGGGCGGCTTCACGTTCACTCCGATGCCCAGCACGGCATGGTCGAAGCAGCCCGACTCCATGTCCACGGCGCCTTCCGTCAGGATGCCGGCCACCTTCTTTCCGTTGCAGTAGATGTCGTTCACCCATTTGATGGAAGCCTGCTTGCCCGCTACGTGCTCGATCGCCTGGGCGCAAGCAACCGCCGCGGCCGTGGTCAGGTACTGGGCGCGATCGGCTTGCAGGGCGGGCCGCAGCACGATGCTCAGGTAGATACCGGTTGCGGTGGGGGAGAAGAACTCCTTGCCCCGCCGTCCTTTTCCCGCTGTCTGCCCCTCGGCCACCACGACGGTTCCTTCGGGCGCGCCCTCGATTGCGCGGCGGCGCGCCTCGTCGTTCGTCGAGTCCACAAGCTTGCGGACGATCAGGTTGAACGGGTGGTCTCGGGGCAGGAATCGCTCTATGCCTTGGGGCGAGAGCAGGTCGTTTTCCTGCGAGAGGGCGTAGCCCTTGTTCGTGACGGCGTCTATTTCGTAGCCTTCCGCACGCAGGGCGTTGGCCGCCTTCCATACGGCGTTGCGGCTGACGCCGATGGCCTCGGCAAGCTTCTTTCCCGACACGTACCGTTCTCGATTGCTTTCCAGCAGGCAGAGCAGCTGCTCTTTGGTTCCCATCGACCCTCCGTTTGTTCGCTCGGTATGCGCATGGTAGGGGAGGCGCGGTCGTCGTGTCAACGAATTCCGGTGCTTGCGGGTGACAATGCGGCCGGGACGAAGCGAACGCTTCCTGTGCGGCACGGGTGCGCGCGGGGTTGTACCGCATGCTTGAGCGGCGCGCGGGGCTTGCCGCACGCTTGGTTTTTCGATGACGTCGCCCGACGCTCCCTACCGCGCCGGTTGCCTTTCCGTGCGCGAAGCCATAGAATATCGTTATTGAACAAACTGTTCATTATTGATCGAGTTGTTTAAAAGGAGTGCCTCCATGGCAGAAACGCGTGGCGACGCCTCGGCGTCCTCCTGCGAAGACAGGCGCATTACGCGGTCGAAGAAGGCCCTGCGGGACGCGATCGTCGCGCTTATGGAAGAGCGTGATTTCGACGACATCACGGTAAACGACCTGTGCGAGCGAGCCGATCTGAACCGCGGCACGTTCTACAACCATTTTCGGGACAAAGACGATTTGCTGGCTACCCTCGAAAACGAGGTCATAGCCGATCTGGACCATTTCCAAGAGCAGATGCAAGACCTTACGGTTCCTTACCTTTGGACGCACAAGACCAAGAAGCGGCCGCTGCCCCTGCTGGTGGAACTGTACGATTACCTGCGCGAACAGGGTGACTTCCTGCACGCCGTCCTGGGTCCCGGCGGCGATGTGCGCTTTGCGCCGCGCCTGCGGGACTCGGTTTGCACGAACCTGATCCAATCTATCCTGCACGAACGCTACCGCAACGATCCCGAGCCGTTTGTGCGGTACTACGTGGCGTTTTTCGCGTCGGCGTACATGGGCGTCATCATGCGCTGGATCGAGACGGGCATGCAGGAAAGCTCGGAGGACATGGCGCTGATCGCCGTTCGGCTGTTCTTCATCAAGCCGGGCGAATCGATTGTATTGTAGGTGGAAACGATGAACCGAAACGACGAAACAACCCCTTCGAAGGAGAACGTCATGGTGAACGAGACCATGCTGAAGAGCG
Organism: Paraeggerthella sp.; assembly: GCF_048427265.1. Taxonomy (NCBI): domain Bacteria; kingdom Bacillati; phylum Actinomycetota; class Coriobacteriia; order Eggerthellales; family Eggerthellaceae; genus Paraeggerthella; species Paraeggerthella sp. Next base: position 4,594 of record NZ_DBFOSR010000041.1, on the reverse strand, counting down.
CACTGCGCATCGGCATCGACGTGGGCTCGACTACGGTGAAGCTGGCTATCCTGGACGAGGCGAACGACGTCAAATTCTCCGTCTACCGCCGTCACCACGCCGACGTGCGGGCTACGATCATCGAGGTTTTGAGCGAGGCCGCAGCTGATTTCGGGAACGAGCGCATGACCATCGCCATCACCGGGTCGGGCGGTTTGCTGCTGGCCCAATGGCTGGGAATCGAATTCGTGCAGGAGGTTATCGCGTCCAAGACCGCGGTGGAAACCTTCATTCCCGAAACCGACGTGGCCATCGAGCTGGGCGGCGAGGATGCGAAGATCATCTACTTCGATCAGGGCATCGAGCAGCGCATGAACGGCACGTGCGCCGGCGGTACCGGTGCGTTCATCGACCAGATGGCCGCCTTGCTCAACACCGACGCCGGCGGTTTGAACGAACTGGCTCGCAACCACACGACCATCTATCCCATTGCAAGCCGTTGCGGCGTGTTCGCGAAGACCGACGTCCAGCCCCTGCTGAACGAAGGCGCGCGCAAGGAGGACATCGCCGCGTCCATCTTCCAGTCCGTGGTCACGCAGACCATCAGCGGCTTGGCGTGCGGGCGTCCCATTCGCGGACACGTGGCGTTTCTGGGCGGCCCCCTGCAGTACCTTCCCGAGCTGCGCAAGCGGTTCTACGAAACGCTCGACCTGGACGACCAGCACATCATCGTGCCTGAAAACGCGCACCTGTTCGTGGCGGGAGGCTGCGCCATTGCCGGCGCGGCAAGCGACACCGTGAAGGCCGAGCTGCTGGCCGACGTGCTCGATCGCCTGAAAAATCTTGGCGATATGCAGGGGTCCGAGGTGGTGCGCCTGGACCCGCTGTTCGCCGACGAGTCCGCATACCGCGAGTTCAAGCGCCGCCACGATGCCGAGGTGGTGCGTCGCGGCCAGCTTATGGCCTACGACGGCACGGCCTATCTGGGCATCGATGCAGGATCGACCACGTTCAAGGCAGTTCTGATCGGGGAAGACGGCGCGCTTCTGTGGTCGCATTACGCCAGCAACAAGGGCGACGTGCTGGGGTGCGCTCGCGCGGCGCTTTCCAACCTGTACAACGACATGCCGGTGGACGCCGAAACGGGCGAGCCGCTGGTGCGCATCGGCCACGCCACGGTGACCGGTTACGGCGAGCACTTGCTGCTGGAGGCGTTGCGCCTCGACTCGGGCGAGATCGAAACGGTGGCGCACCTGAGGGGCGCTCAGGAGATGCTGCCGGGCGTGGAGTTCATCCTGGACATCGGCGGGCAGGACATGAAGTGCCTGCGCGTGAAGGACGGCGTCATCGACCACATCATGCTCAACGAGGCGTGCAGCTCGGGCTGCGGCAGCTTCATCGAAAGCTTCGCTACGGGCTTGAACTTGAGCGTGTCGGAGTTCGCGCAGGCTGCCGTGGAGGCGAAACGACCCGTTGATCTGGGAAGCCGCTGTACGGTATTCATGAACAGCCGCGTGAAGCAGGCGCAGAAGGAAGGCGCCACCGTCGGCGACATCGCGGCGGGCTTGGCAATTTCCGTCATCAAGAACGCGCTGTTCAAGGTCATTAAAATCCGCGACCCGCACGACGTGGGTTCGAAGGTCATCGTGCAGGGCGGCACGTTCCTCAACGATGCCGTGCTGCGCGCGTTCGAGCAGTTGTCCGAAGTCAACGCGGTGCGTCCCGACATTGCGGGCAACATGGGTGCGTTCGGCGCGGCTCTGCTTGCGCGCGACCGGTACCAGGAGGCGATGGCCGAGCGCGAGCGCAGGGGTCAGGCGGCTGCGGCGTGGAGCTCGGCCGACGACGAGGCGCTTGCGCCTGCTGCGCTGGAATCGACCATGCTCACGCTCGAGCAGCTTTCTGCGCTTTCCCCCACGCATAAAACCGTGCGCTGCAAGGCGTGCTCGAACCACTGCCTGCTGACCGTCAACGACTTCGGCGTAGACGAGCGCACGGGCAAGCGCCGTCGCTTCATCACGGGCAATCGCTGCGAGAAGGGTGCCGGGACGTTCGACGAAAGCAAAAACGTGCCGAACCTGTACGAGTACAAGTCGAATCGCCTGTTCGGTTACGAGCCGCTTTCCGCCGAAACGGCCACGCGCGGTTCGGTGGGCATCCCGCGCGCGCTCAACATGTACGAGAACTATCCCTTCTGGTTCACGTTCTTCACCGAACTGGGATTCCAGGTGGTCTTGAGCGATCCTTCCACGAAGAAGACCTACGAATCGGGCATTGAGTCCATGCCGTCGGAGAGCGTGTGCTACCCGGCCAAGATGTCGCACGGTCACATCATGAACCTGCTGGACAAGCGTCCCGACTTCATCTGGTTCCCGTGCTCGAAGTGGGAGCGCCAGGAGGACCAAGGTGCGGGCAACCACTTCAATTGCCCGATCGTTGCCAGCTATTCGGAGGCATTGCGTCTCAATGTGGACGATCTGCGCACGTCTGGGGTGCCGTTCCTCAATCCGTGGCTGCCCTATGATCAGAAGGAACATCTGAAGAAGCGCCTGTTCGTGGAGCTGGTCGAAACCCATCCCGAGCTCATGGGCACGGCGGGTGCGCCCACGCAGGCCGAGGTGGACGCGGCGGTGGAGGCCGCTTGGGCCGAAGACGAGGCGTTCAAGCGCGACATTCGCGCGAAGGGCGAGGAGACGCTTGCGTGGATGGAGCAGACGGGCACGCACGGCATCGTGCTGGCAGGGCGCCCGTACCATAACGACCCGGAGATCAACCATGCCATTCCCGAACTGTTGACCAGTTTCGGCTTGGCAGTGCTGACCGAAGATTCGATTGCCCACCTGGGGCAGCTCGAACGCCCGATTCGCCTGGTCGATCAGTGGATGTACCACACGCGCCTGTACGCTGCCGCCAAGGTTGCCACCGAGCGAACCGACCTCGATCTTATCCAGCTGAACAGCTTCGGCTGCGGTTTGGACGCGCTCACCACCGATCAGGTGCAGGAGATCCTGGAACGTGCGGGCAAGGTGTACACCGTGCTCAAGATCGACGAGGTGTCGAACCTGGGCGCCGCGCGTATCCGCGTGCGCAGCTTGCTGGCCGCGCTCAAGGACCAAGCCGAAGAGCGCGCCGACGCCCTGCGCAAGCCGCGCCCCTGCCCGGTGGGCATCACCGTGCCCGAGAGCTTTTCGGAGAAGGCCTCGCCCGAGGTCATCGCCAGCTTCAAGCAGCGCGAAGGCGCGACGACCGAATTCCCCCGCGCCGTGTTCACGCAGGAGATGAAGGATGCGGGCTACACCATCCTGGCGCCTCAGATGGCTCCTATCCACTTCGACCTGCTGGTGGAGGTGTTCCGCAAGGAGGGCTACAACTTCGAGCTGCTTCCCTCGGTGGATCACGGCGCGGTGGATGCGGGCCTCAAGTACGTGAACAACGACATTTGCTATCCGTCCATTCTGGTTACGGGCCAGATCATGGAGGCGGTCATGTCCGGGCGCTACGACACGGACAAACTTGCCATCGTCATCACCCAAACCGGCGGCGGCTGCCGTGCCACGAACTACATCTCGCTTATCCGCAAGGCGCTTGCATCCGTGGGCTTGCCGCATGTGCCCGTGATCGCGCTTTCGTTCAAGGATTTGGGCGAGGACAACCCCGGCTTCAAGGTGACGCCGAAGATGCTGCTTCAAGCCACGTACGCCGTGCTGTACGGCGACCTGCTTATGACGGCTCTGTATCGCACGCGTCCGTACGAGGTGGAGCCGGGCAGCGCGAACCGCCTGTTCGATCACTGGATGGCCGAGTGCAAGGGCCAGCTGAAGCGCGGCCTCAAGCGCAGCGAGTTCAAGCGCGCGGCCCGGCGCATCGTGGAGGATTTCGACACGCTTCCCTTGCAGGGCGAGGGAACGAAGCCGCGCGTCGGTGTGGTGGGCGAGATTTTGGTGAAGTTCCATCCGACGGCGAACAACCAGGTCATCGACGTGATCGAGCGCGAGGGATGCGAAGCGGTCGTGCCCGGCTTGGTCGAGTTCTTCCTGTTCGGCATAGCGGGGTCGATCTTCCAGAAAGACCCGCTGGGACGCAGCGCGAAAAGCGCGCTCGGCGGCAGGATCGGCCTTGCCTTCATCGACAAGTTCCGTGCTCCGGTGACGAAGGCGCTGCGCGATTCGAGCCGCTTCGAGCCGCCTGCGAACATCTACGAGCTGGCCGAGTACGCAAGCGAGATCCTCAGCCTGTGCAACTCGATGGGCGAGGGGTGGCTGCTCACCGCCGAGATGGTGGAGCTTATCAAGACGGGCGCGCCGAACGTGGTGTGCGCGCAGCCGTTCGCCTGCCTGCCGAACCACGTGGTGGGTCGCGCCGTCATCAAGGAGCTGCGCCGCCGCTATCCCGAAAGCAACATCGTTGCCGTGGACTACGATCCGGGCGCGTCCGAGGTGAACCAGCTCAACCGCATCAAGCTCATGATCAGCGTGGCGAAAGCCAACCTGGTCGAGAAGGAGCAGCAAGCGCGCGCGAGTCGCGACGAGTTCGTGGGATCGACCTGCCCGTGCGCTTCGTGCGAGCGAGCCGGTGCGCTTGAGATCGAAACGGAAAAGGCGTAGGGCCGACCGAC
>NZ_DBFOSR010000040.1:0-11081 GCF_048427265.1 Paraeggerthella sp. | reverse complement strand
AACGGCGCGAAGCGACACTTCCAGCGTACGCTTTCGGCGATTGGGTTTGAAGGGGTTTCCGCAAAAAGCGCCGCCCCATGCGTTTTCGGCTTGCGCGGTTGGCGTCTGTAGCGGTTTGCGATACGACTGCAGCGGTTTGCGTGATGCCTGCGGCGACTTGCGCGCTGTCGCTGCCAGCTTGCGCTCGCGAAATCGCGTTTGCTGGCAGGTTTTGACGGTTAGGGGTTGTTGTTTCGGGCTTGCGGAAGCAACCTAAGTGCCAAGCGTATTGACGCACCGCTTTGAACTGGGGAAACGAAAAGCGTGTCGATTAGTGCCGAGGCTGTGTGTCCGTGCAGCAACCTCAAACCGTCAAAACCTGCCAAGAATCGCAAGTTTTCGAGCGCAACCCCCCCCTGCGGACACATGGGGCGCCGCAGCCGAGCGCAGCCCGCCCCACGGACGCATGGGGCGCCGCAGCCCGCCCCGCGCGCGGACGCACGCAACAACGCAGCCGAACCCCCCCCGCATGGGGCGCTGCAGCCGAGCGCCCCCCTCCGCACGGGGCGCCGCAGCCCGCCCAACGTGCGTGCCCCCATCCCGCGCCCGCGCATTTACGCGCGGGATCGTCGTGCCGTGCGTTTTCGACGTGCTTTGCGGCGGCGGCAAACGACCGTGTTAAAATAACCAGTTGCTGTTGCGCCGCAGCCTTGCTCGCGCAGACGGCACATGCAGGCGCCCGCATCATCCGCGGAGCGCGCCGACCATCCGGCCGACGAGGCATCATGCGCCGCGCGGCCCCGAGAACAAAGGAAGCACCATGTCAAAGGGAACCTACTCGTTCACCACTCCGATCTACTACGTAAACGCAGCCCCGCATTTGGGCACGGCCTACGCTACCATCGCGCCGGACACCGTTGCGCGCTATCAGCGCATGAACGGCTACGACGTGGCGTTCGTGACGGGCATGGACGAGCATGGCCAGAAGGTGGCCGATACGGCGGCGGCCAAGGGCATGACCCCGCAGGATTGGTGCGACTCCATGGAGCCGGCGTTTCGCGATGCATGGGATATGCTGGATATCACGTACACCGATTTCGTGCGCACCACCGAGCCGCGCCATGCGCGTTCCGTCAAGAAGTTCTGGCAGGAGCTTTTCGACAAGGGCTGGTGCTACAAGGGCAGCTACGAGGGCTGGTACTGCGTGCACGAGGAAACGTACTACGCCGAGAGCGACCTTGAGAAGAACGAGGAAGGCGCGTTCGTCTGCCCCGATTGCAAGCGCCCCGTGCAGAAGGCGGGCGGCGAGGAGAACTGGTTCTTCAAGCTGTCCGAATTCCAGGAGCCGCTGCTCAAGTTCTACGAGGAGCATCCGGATTTCATCCGCCCCGAAACGCGCAGGAACGAGATCGTGTCGTTCGTGGCCGGCGGCCTGAAAGACCTGTCCATCAGCCGTTCCACGTTCGATTGGGGCGTGCCGCTGCCGTTTGACGAAAGCCACGTGGCGTACGTGTGGGCCGACGCGCTGATCGCGTACCTCACGGGCATCGGGTACGCCGACGACGAACGCTCCGACGAGTTCGAGCAGCGCTGGCCCATGCAGTACCATTTCGTGGGGAAGGACATCACGCGATTCCACTGCGTGATCTGGCCCGCCATGCTCATGGCCGCAGGACTGCCCATCACGCATACCGTGTTCGGGCACGGCTTCCTGCTGACCAAGGGCGAGAAGATGTCGAAGTCTCGCGGCAACGCCCTCAAGCCGGCCGATCTGGTAAAGGTGTTCGGTGTGGACGCGTACCGCTACTATTTCATGAGCGACGTCCAGTTCGGCAGCGACGGCTCCATTTCCATGGAGCGCATGGTGCAGGTGTACAACGCCGATCTGGCGAACACGTGGGGCAACCTGTGCAGCCGCGTGTTCAACATGACGAAGAAGTACTTCGACTCGAAGGTTCCGGAGGCACCGGCGTTCGCTGCGGAAAACCCGCTGCGCGAGATCTCCGACGAGCTGTATGCCGAATACGACGCGTGCATGTCCCAGGTTGACTTCACCGGTGCGGCGGCTGCGGTGCAGAAGCTTGCCGGTCGCGTGAACCTGTACGTGGAGGAGTCCGCGCCGTGGAACCTGGCGAAGTCCGAAGAGACGGCTGACCAGCTGAAAGCCGTTATCTACAATGCGCTCGAGGCCATTCGCATCATCGCGCTGTACATGGCTCCGTTCATGCCGAACACGTCGGCCGAGGTGTTCCGTCGCTTGAGTTTGGGCGACATCACGGCCGTGACCGACATCGAAGCCGCTACGGCATGGGGCCAGCTTCCCGCCGGCAACCAGGTGGAGATCGGCGATCCGCTGTTCCCGCGCTTGGATATGGACTCTATCGATCTGAATATGGAATAAGCGCGTTTCGCCGGCCGCCGGGTCGGCGGAACCACCCGACGCTGCGGTACGTTCTCGCACGAAGATCACGCGCGGGAGCGTACCTCGCTGACCTGGGGAGAACCTGCAAGAAAGAAAGGGCCTGCCCATGACCGACGAACGACAAGAACCCGTTTTCGACGACCCGCTGTTTCGTCAGAAGCGCAAGCATGGAACGTACCGCGTGGTAGAAGCGCCGCAGCTGGAGGCCGAGGTGGCCGATACGCACGTGCATTTGCAGCTGTTGCCCGACCCGTCGCTTGCGATCGCGCGCTGCGCCGCGCACAAGGTGGGCTTCCTTTGCACGATCGTCGATGCGTTCGAGGACGGGTCGACCACGTTCGATCGTCTGAATTCGTGGCGCTTCGAAGCGGCTGCCGCTGCGAAGCGTTTCACGGGATGGACTTGAAGCGATCCGTTTCCGCGCGTGCCGCGGATTCGCATTGCAACGGGATGCCATCCCCATAACGCGCGGTACTACGACGACGGGTTGGAAGCCGATCTGCGCGCGCGACTGGCCGATCCTCGCGTGTGCGCCGTCGGCGAGATAGGGCTGGACTTCCATTACGATTTCTCGCCGCGCGAAGATCAGCGCCGTGCGTTTCGCCGTCAGGTTCGCCTGGCGAAAGAGGCGGGGCTTCCCGTTGTGCTGCACGTGCGCGAGGCTCACGACGAGGCGCTTGCCCTCATGCGCGAAGAGGGCTTCCCTGCGGCGGGGACGCTGCTCCACTGCTTCAATTTGGGGTGGGACGTGCTGGAGCCGTGGGTCGAAGAGGGGTGCTATGTGGCCTTTGGCGGGCCGCTCACGTTCAAGAACGCCGACGACGTGCGCGATGCCGCCTCTCGCGTTCCGGAGAATCGCCTGGTCACCGAAACGGACGCTCCGTACATGACGCCTGAGCCCATGCGCGGCATGACCTGCGGTCCCGAGCACGTCATCTTCACCGCAGAGCGCATGGCGCAGGTGCGCGGGTGCGAGCCGGGGCAAGACCGCGCGACGCTTCTTGAGCGCATGATGGAAAACGCGCGCGATCTGTTGGATCGCCCTGCAACGGCGTGGCAGAAGGCGGCGTCCGAAGCTCGAGCAGCCGGTTCCGCAGGTGCTGCCTTGTCGCGCGAAGGGTTGTGATGCACGTGAATCGCCTGATTATATGCGGGTCTCCGCGCGCGCGAGGTCGTAGCGCGGCCTTGTGCGAGGCGATTCGGTGGGCGTACGAGGATGCGTGCCCCGACGATCGCGTCGACGTGGTCATGCTGTCCGACGTGCATATCGCGCCGTGCACGGGGTGCGATGTGTGCAGGCGAAACGTGCCCGGGCGCGACGAGCTGTACTGCATCATCGCCGACGACATGGTGCGCGTTCGCCGGCTGCTCAACGAGTGCGATCAGCTTGTCGTGGTGACGCCGGTGTACTTTGCCGGGGTCCCCGCGCAGTTCAAGGCGTTTCTCGATCGGCTGCAACCTTACTTTTGGACGAATCGCCGTCAAGAGCGGAAGCGCCCCGCTGACCTGCACGTGATGGGGGAGGGCGGCGATCCGCACGGATTCGGCCCGCTTGTGGGCACCGTGCGATCGGCTTTGGCCGTGGCGGGGCTTCGGCTGGATACGGTGCATGATTGGGTGGGCCTTATTCCGCCTGATGGCAGCGTGCCCGAAGGTACTGACGTTTTGACGGGCGGGCGCGTGCACCCCGCTTCGGCTTACACGTGCTCGGGCCCCGATGGCGTCCATCCGCGTGCGGTCGAGCCGCGCGCCGAAACTGCGACAGGAGATTCGCTATGACCAAGCTTTCGCCTTTGGCGAGCGTGGCTGAAACGCGTGCGGTTCTGGAAGCGCACGGCTTGACGACCAAGTACTCGCTTGGCCAGAACTTCCTCATCAACGACGCTATCCTGCAAAAGATCGTCGCGCTGTCCCAGGTGTCCGAAAGCGACGACGTGTTGGAGGTGGGCCCCGGAATCGGGACGCTTACCATCGCTTTGCTGAAGCATGCGGGGCGCGTCGCGTCGGTCGAGCGCGATGCGGATCTGCCTGCCGTGCTGGCGGAAACGCTTGCGCCCTGGGCGGACCGCTTTACGCTGATCAGCAAGGATGCGCTTGATTTGCGCACCGAGGACTTGCCGTTTTCCCCGACCAAGCTGGTAGCGAATCTTCCGTATGCGGTTGCCGCCACCGTGGTGCTCGATTACTTCGAGGGCTTTGCGTCGCTGGAAAGCGCCACCGTTATGGTGCAGAAGGAAGTCGCCGACCGCATGGCGGCGCAGCCCGGCACCAAAACGTACGGCGCGTACACCGTCAAGCTGCGCCTGTACGCGGAGCCGGCGGGTCGTTTTGCGGTGGGGCCGGGCAACTTCTTCCCGCCTCCGCGCGTGGAAAGCGCGGTCCTGCGGCTCGATCGTCGTCCCGTGTTCGACGAGGCCGGCGATCCGCTTGACGCCGCCGCCCTCAAGGCTGCTGCCGTGATGGCGGACGCATCGTTCGCGACGCGCCGCAAGACCATAGCGAATTCGTGCAAGACGTATTTCGGCGGGCGCGGTGCCGAGGGGGCGCGCGTGATCGAGCGCCTGCCCGAACTGCTTGATCATGCCGGCATCGACCCCAAGCGTCGTGGAGAAACCCTTGACCTGCCCGAGTTCATTAAGCTGGGAGCTGCTTTGCAGCAAATCGTTTAGGGGCGAAGCGGGGAGGCGGAGCCCGTGAGCCAGGGGAGACGCCTCGCCGGCGCAGCGCTCTTGCCTTGTTGCGGGCGGGCCAACGACCCGCCCATTTCTCGCGTCTTAGGCTGCGTTCTTGAAAGCTTGCAGCAGCTTTTTCCTGAGCGCCTTGCCTTTTCCGCATTTGGGGTTTGCGAGCGGACATGACTTTTTGCAACAAGGGCATGTCCGCCCCTCAATCGGACTTCCGCTTTTTTTCGCGGAAGCCTTCTTGCTTTTCTCGACGGCCTTCGCGGACTTTTTCTTCTTGGCGGCTTTCTTCTCCTGATCGCGTTTCTTTCCCATGGTGCTTCCTGCTCGTCCTCGTCCTTATATGATGCCAATAAAGTAGCATATAAGGACGAAGCTTGTGAACGAGCAAAACGAAAGCGACATAGTTTACCTAAGAAAACATTGCGTAGAGCACGCGAGCGATTCTGCATGAAAAAGGTTGTAAGGGGCTGAAAACATGCGAATTAAGGGGGATTCGTGCAGATTTCCCTCTGTATTGACTGTAATGGTATAATTTTAATTTGTTATCTCTGTATATAGCATAAGCGAGAAAGAGTGAGCATGGATTTAGCGAAACAAGCCAAAATCGTCGACTCCATTCATGATACGTTACATGACTTCGTCGGTCAACGCCTAAAAGTGCGCGCCAACATGGGCCGCTCCAAGATTGTTGAGAGCGAAGGCGTGCTCATGCAGGTGCACCCTCAGTTGTTCATCCTGGAGGTCGATCGCAAGCGCGGGCGCACCGCTCGTCAGTCCTACCAGTACGTTGACGTTCTAACCGGCATGGTTGAGCTTTCCCAGAACGGCGAGCCGCTGTTCGAGCCCTTCGTGCCCGAGGCCGAAGGCGCCGTTTCCGAGGTTAGCCCCGCTGAGGGAGAGAAAGTACTTTCCTAGCCTTTTGGCATACTTATAGAGAAGGCGGGCACCGTGCGAACGGGCCCGCCTTTCGTTTCGAGTCGCTTGACGCTTGGCCTACGCTTCGATCACGTTGCCTTCGGCGTTGACGAAGTACGCGGCAAGGATGGCGGGATGCTTGCGAGCGAAAGCGCATCCGCGCTCTATGCCCAGCGCCAGCAGCGTGGTCGAGTATCCTTCGGCGTCAATCGATCGGCGCGCGAGCACGGTTGCGCCCGCTGCGTCGGTTTGGACGGGGTACCCTGTTTCCGGGTTCAGGATATGATGGTACAGCGCGCCGTTCCGGGTGAAGCACCGCTCGTACACGCCGCTTGTTACTGCGGAAGCTTCCCTGATCGCAACAGCTCCTACCAGTGCATGCTTGTCGCGTGGGTCTTGCAACCCGATGCGCCAAGGGCTTCCGTCCGGCTTTTGCCCGTGCGCAACCACGTTGCCGCCTAAATTCACGATGAACGATTCAAGGCCGTGCGATGCTAGGAGTTCCGCCAGGCGATCGGCTATCCATCCCTTGGCTATTCCGCCTACGTCCACTGCCGCTTGCGGGTCGTCGAGCCGTGCTTCCCAGCCGCCGTCCGTTTGCTCCACGTGCACGCCGCGCCAATTCACATGGGAAAGGGCTTCCTCCAAGGCTATTTGATCAGGTATGACGCCCTTGTGGAAGTTCCAGAGGCGCACTGCAGCCCCCATGGTGATGTCGAACCGCCCTTCGCTGTCCGCGCAGTAGCGCAAAGCTTCGTTCAGAAGCTGGGCAGTATCGGCTCCAATGGGCGTCGACGCCCCCTCGGCAGCGTTGAGGCGCGCTATGTCCGAATGGGGAAGCGTGCGCGACAGCGATCGCTCGAACGAGCGGCAGGCAGCGCGCGCGTCTTCGAACGCGGTGCGGCATCGATCGGGGTCGGCGTAGGCTTGCAACGTGACGACGGTGTTGAACGCATAGAACCGATGCGTCATCATTCCGGTGTCGCTGGGGCCGTGCGTTTCGTGCTCGTGCTCGAGCGGTATCGCGTCGCGCTTGGGCGCGCCTGTTTCGAAAGTATCCATGCGCACAGTATACGGCAAAGCCCTTCACCGGGACGTTCGCTTCCTGCGGCAAGGAGCTTCCCGGACTTTTTGCAGACTGCTGCCTGATAGGAACAGCAAGCGGAACTTTCTTGTGCGGTTGCGACTGCGACTCGCCTTGGAGCTAGTCTTGCGGCTCTGAGGTGGAAACGTTCTGGCGGGCAATGCTGGATTGCTCGCTGATGGCGCGCACCACGTCGTCTCTCAGCGAGGGCACGTCGTCGGTCGAGTCCGCGGTGTCGAAAAGCGACGCGATGGCTTGCGAGAGTTCGATGATGCGGAGGTTCAGCTCGCGATCTGAAGATGTTCCCATGATCGTTTCCTTCCTTCTTTCGCTTGGCTTGTCGTCAATGATGCTCGGGCATGGCTTGCGGTTTTCTTCTTAGGCGCGTGACGATGCCAAGCAGGTAGCGCTCTACTTGGAGCATCGCTTTGTTGGCATTGCCGCTTGCGTGCACGAAGCAAAGTGGGATGGAGATAAGATCTTCGGGTGCAAGGGGCAGCGCAACGGCGTTCGGATAGAGTTCTTGCAAGGCTGGATCGTCGATGACGAACACCGCACCGTGCTCTTTGTCGAGAAAGCGCCGATGGGCCTCAACGAACGGTTCGAGCATAGTATAGCTTGGCTCGACGTTCTTCGCGCGAAGGTGGTCGGCTATGACGCCTTGGCAGTACCTGATGTCTTCTGGGGCCGCTAAAGGGGTTTTCCGAAGGTCCTCAAGGTGAATCGCGCTTCTTGATGCAAGCGGATGGTTTTGCGACACCATCAGGGACGGCTGAACGGAATGCAGCTTTATGCAAGTGATGTTCGGCTTGGTCACGCGGCCGAGGATGATGGCGCCGTCGATGAGTCCTTCTTCGACGGCGGACAATCCCGTGCTGCCCGCGTTGAACGACAAAGACAGCTTTATCTGGGGGTACGACGCGTTGAACGCCGAAAAGTCTTGGACGTGCAGCACGTTCCCTCGGCAGGGCGAGCACGCCACGGACACCGCTGCCCGGCCTTCTTTCGATTGCCCGGCTGCGTGGTCTTTCGCAAGCGATTCCAGGTCCGCCAAGCAGCAGAGCACTTCCGATGCGCGTATGCAGAACAGGCGGCCGAACTCGGTGGGCTCGACGGCACGTCCCGTCTTTTCGCAAAGACATACGTGGAGTTCGCGCTCTAGGTCGCCAACGGCTTTGGAGATTGCTTGCGGCGTCACGAAAAGCTTCTTTGCAGCCATGGAGAAACTGCCGTATCGCACGGTGGTTACGAAGTATTCCAGCTGACTGATGTTCATGGACGTCGTTCTTTCGAAGGGTTGGCCTCTCTGGTTCGCTCAGGTATAAATTTATCATAAAACATTAAATTGCTGTGTAGTTTTGCGAGTAAATGGATTGAATAAATCCCCAGATGATAGCCGTAATTTCAATACGTAATCCCTGGATTACATATTGAAGCTAACTATCATATATCAATTGTTTTGCTTGCAACATTTGATTGATCGTTGGTACGTTTTGTTCTTTTGGGGCAAGGGGGCCGCCACCATAATGCTTGACGTAAGCGATTCGACTGCGACGAGGAGCGTGTATGAAATTCGCCGAGGGTGTTGTTTCGTTCGAGTTTGCGGGAGTGACGCTTGTGGGGTGTCTTTCGACGGGGTACGTGATTGGCCTGGACGAGGCGGGCGCGGGCGTTTGCGCGCGCATGTTCAAGGAAAACGTGCCGGTGGAAGACGTTTCCGCTGTCGATCCTCTGCTGCTTGAGCACTTGGTCAAGGGAGGGTTCTTTCAGGAGGCCGTTGCGTCCGAGCGCGTGCTTTCCGCCTATCTTCACGTTACGCAGCGCTGCAATTTGACGTGCGCTGGGTGCTATTCCTTGGATGATCAGCGCAATGCGCTTGACGACGCTCCTCTTGCTGATGTTTTGCGCGGCGTGGACGAGCTGGCTGCCGCCGGCACATCGAGGTTGGTTGTTTCGGGCGGCGAACCGTTTTTGCGCGACGATCTTCCCGCTATTGTCGAGCATGCGAAGCGAACATGCGGCATGGCGTCGGTGACGGTGCTTTCCAACGGAACGTGCATGTCCCGTGCCGCTTTGGAGCGCATGGCGCCTTTTGTCGACTGCGTGTCCGTATCGTTCGATGGATGTTCTGAGGGCTCGCGGGCGTACATTCGTGGAAAGCAGCGTTTTTCCGAGCTGGTCGAAGCGGTGCGCATGGTGCGCGAAGCGGGCATCGCCGCGCATATTATCCCGACGGTTCATGCGCGCAACGTGGACGATCTTGTCGATTACGTGAGGCTGTCCAAGGATTTGGGAGCAACGCTCAACTTCAGCCTGCTTACCTGTGAGCCATCCGACGAGGTTTTGGGAGGCTTGCTGCCGGGGGATGAAGAGCTGCGCATGCTGGGTCGCTCTTTGCTGACGCTCGGAGAAGGCAAGCCGATTCCCGCCATGGACGCGCCGGTGGGGATGAGCCTGTCGGTTCGTCGAAACTGTGGGGCTGGCTACAATACGCTGAGTATTGCCGCCGATGGGACGATATACCCTTGCCACATGCTGCATCGTGGCGAATATGCGATGGGCAATGCGTTTTCCGGATCGGTGGCCGAGGCGCTCAGGTCAAACGTGTCGCGGATGTTCCGCATGCTCGACGCGGCGGAGTTCGAGGACTGCGGAGCGTGCCGTTACGTGCGAATCTGCGGGGGTGGCTGTCGGGCCCGCTCGCTGTTCGAATCGGGCGATTTGGAATCGAAGGATTCCTATTGCCTGATGACCCAGGCGTTTTACGATGCCTTGGGTCGAGCCATGTCCGAGTCCATTCAGGGAAGGAGGTAGGCCCATGCTGTTCTATAGCGATGTCGATCCGAAAGCGATCTGCTATCCTATTGGTATTAACGGTTCTTGCTTTGCAATAGGCATCTAGATCGGTTGGCGGGGAGGATTCTCCCCGCCTTCTAAGTTGCCGCGATCGCGATGTGCGGTCGGTGCAGAGCTTGCGCCGTCGTGATTTGTTTTCGGAAGGGGATGTGGGCATGTTCGGCGGTGAGCCTCTATCAGTGGAAGAGTCTTTGGCCAAGACGGGCAGGGTGTGCAAGACGATCAGCTTGCTCATGAAGGTTGTTTTCGTGTTGCTTTGCGCGTGGTGGCTGGCTTCTGCGAGCGTGATGGCTTTCTCGCTGATCGTTCCGGGCTTTTACGATTACGCGGTCACCCTCCCGTTTTTTCTGGTGTATATTGCCTCTTCGGCGGCGATGGCCACGGTTTGCGTGACGCTTATCAAGGTGTTTTCGGACGCATCGAAGGGCCGGTCTCCTTTTACCATGCTTCAGGTTCGCCGTCTGAGGGTTGTGTCGGCGTTCTTCCTGGTATACGCCGTGCTTGAGGTTGTGCTTACCAGCGTTGTCCCGTTCATGGCAGGCGGCGTTGACGAAGGCTTTGTTCCCACGTTGAACCTCTTTCCCTTTGTTGCTTCGGCGGTCATCTTCGCTTTTTCGTTTGTGTTCAAATACGGCGTACTTCTTCAGGAATTCTCGGACGAAACCATATAGGTGGATACATGCCAGTTGTCCTTACACTTAATAGCGTTATGGCGGACCGGGGCATTTCGCTGAACGATCTGGCGGATAAGGTCGGCATTACTAACGTGAACTTGTCTCGCATCAAGACGGGCAAGGTGAAGGCCATGCGGTTTTCGACGTTGGGGATGTTGTGCGAGGTGCTGCAGTGCCAACCTGGCGATATCCTTTCGTATATGTCGGACGAAGAGTATCGGGTCGAGTTCGGCGTCGATCCCTCCGATGATGGGTACGCTGAGCCTTGACGGATTCGGTCCTGGGCCCCGTTCGTGTACATTTTGCAGAGTGCCGCAAAATGCCATTTGACAAATGGGCCCGATACGGGCAAAATGTTGCCTCGCGCGATAAGCGCACATGCCGTGGGGATGTAGCTCAGCTGGGAGAGCATCACGTTCGCAACGTGGGGGTCGTGGGTTCGAATCCCATCATCTCCACCACGGAAT
>NZ_DBFOSR010000039.1:0-35803 GCF_048427265.1 Paraeggerthella sp. | reverse complement strand
GTCGTACGAGGTTTGCTCCACATAAGAAAGAAGAGCCGCGAGCGCCGGAGCCTGAGTTTGCTCCTTGCCATTCACAAGCCTCATCTGAGGGCCATCAGACACAATGCGATCTATGCGCCGCAGGCACGGGTAATGAGAGAACCCCTTCAGCGGAGCATACGTCAACAGCGGCATCTCGGGATTCACCGTATGAAGCGCTTCGGCGAGCGCAGGAAGCTCATGGTACACCAGCTGATCAAGCAGTGCGTTGGTTTTCATCGCAACGCCTACCGCAATGTTGTTCGCCTGCGCCGTAAGCGCAGCCGGCACCAGATAAGCCATCGACTTTCCAACGCCCGTACCCGCTTCGACAATAAGATTTTCTGAACTGGCAAACGCATCGCGCACGGCTTCAGCCATAATGCGCTGCTCTTTGCGCGGCTCGAAATCGCCGTACAAAGCTCCAACAAGTCCCTGTTCGGAAAACGCTTGGTCGATAGCTTCCTGCGAAGGAAACACAAGCTCTCGTTGGGGGTTGGAGGCTATATCGTCTGCATCCACCTTGGGAGCATGCTCTTTTTTACCCAGTCGATCCCTTCTCAAAGCACGAAGGGAGAAGTGATGCTTTGCATCAAGCGGTGATGTTTCACGTGAAACATCGTCGAATGCCGCCGTTGAGCCCGGTGATGTTTCACGTGAAACATCGTTCCAAAGGCTGGAAAAGACCTTGCTGTACGCTGAGCTCGATTGAAGATCGGCAATACGATCGAACACAACCTGCGTAGACCACTGGTCAGGGGTTGCCATTCGAGCAATTTCCTTCACAAGCGCAGGAGGCATAGCCGCAACACCAGCAAGAAGGATGCGATATATTGCGCAGGTGGCCGCCACGTCCGCATCAGCGCGATGAGTGGAAAGCGGTGCGCCGAAAGCTCGCACAAGATCTAAAAGCCGATGAGACTTCAAGCGCGGTAAAGCTATGCGAGCAAGATCAAGAGAGTCGATCCAAGTGTTCTCCAGAAGCGGATACCCGCTGGGATGACGCGTCGTGAACGTGCGATCGAAATCAACGTTATGAGCAACCACGCTTGCATCGCCGACGAACGACACCAGTGCAGCAAGCGCCTCTTCAGGGGAAGGGGATTCAGCAACATCGCTATCGTGGATATCGGTCAGACGAGCCACTTCTTCCGGAATAGGCTTACCCGGATTCACGAACGTGATGAACCAATCCACTATCTCGCCCTGCTCGAAGCGAGCAGCGGCAATTTGGGTCAGTTCATCGTGATTGTACGAGAACCCCGTCGTTTCCGTATCAAGCACAACCACGTTACGGTCAAGTTCGCCGAAATCAAGGGATTCCGCCCACGAAGGGAGCAATGCGTAACGGTCGCACACGGGCTGGGGTGTTCCATCGCTTATGAAACTTTGCAGGGTATCCTGCTTGAGCATACTTTGATTATCCATAGCTATCAGCCTATCATCTATCATAGGATCGCACAAACCTAAAACACGGTGATTACACGCCCGACACACCCTGAGCTATACCATGGTAGAGGAGAAAAGATGCAGGCGGAACGCTATTTCGGAACATACGCTCGATTCGAGACAAAATCCAAGAAGGATGCAGCGGCGCTGCTTGGCGCCGACAACCTGGTTGGCGATGTGTTCGAACTAGAGTTCATCGTTCGGGACAAGAAGAACGTTGCCTGGCTGAAGAACCGTTTCGGCGGGCTTATCGGATATCTTGACGAAGAGACTTCTCGCACGCTCAGCATCCTCGTTGCTCGCGGGTGGAACCTCAAGGCGATCCTGTCTTTCATAGCGTTCACCGACGCGCCCGATCCAGGCCATTACTGGGGACAAGTCGCACTCGTTTGCTACGAGAATGAGCTTGAGCAGCCTATGAGTTCCTTCATACAGGGAATCTCGGCGCGCTTGGCGGACGGGGTTCGCCCCGATGTCTCATTCGGCGATCAAGCAGTGCAGCAGATTGTCGAAAGCGAAGGATCATGGCAACCGAAAGACACCGTGCCGCTTCCTGAGAAAAAGCCTGGAACCGTCATTATGAAAAGCCGCCGCAAAATGAGCGAGAAGCTGATCGAGCAAGGGCGCAAGGGAAACAAGGGGTGCTATGCGGTAAGCTGGATATTCCTTCTTGCAATCGTCGCCTTAGCGTTGTTCGGATTGAAATCCTGCGGAATATTGTAAACGCTTGCAGAAAAAATAGGGCGAGGTTCGTGACCTCGCCCTATTTTTTACCCCACCGTTGAAAGTTTAGGCGCGAAGCGCGTACTGTACCAACTTCGTGCACAAGTCAGGGAAGGAAATCCCCGCCGCCCTGCCAGCATCCGGCAAAAGCGAGGTGCCGGTCATACCGGGAATCGTATTGGTTTCCAGAATCCAGCACGACCCGTCTTCTTCCAAAATGAAATCGGAGCGCGAAACACCATCGCATCCAAGGGCCTTGTGTGCTTCGATAGCTAGCTTCTGCACCATGTTCGTCGTCTCGTCAGAAAGCGGAGCAGGGCAGATATGCTGCGACCCTCCGGGAGCGTACTTCGATTCAAAATCATAAAAGTCGCTTTTCGGAACGATTTCGATAATCGGAAGAGCCTGTAGATCATCCCCTCCGATAACCGCAACAGTCAGCTCGGTGCCTTTGACGTACCGTTCGATAAGGACCTCATCATCTATCTCGAGCGCCTTTTCCACCGCATCCAGAATAGCTTGCTCTCCCTCGACGATGAACACACCGAGCGCGCTGCCTTCCGTACCAGGCTTCACCACGCAGTGATCCCCAAGAAAAGCGATAACCTGACGAGCGTCTACGGAATCGCCTGCGCGAACCGTCACGGAAGGAGGCGTAGGAATATCGTGCTGCTGATAGTACAACTTCGCTTTCGCCTTATCCATGGCCAAGGAGCTTGACCACACCCCTGAGCCAATATAAGGAAGCCCAATCACTTCCAAGAAGCCCTGCACCGTGCCGTCTTCGCCAAGTTTTCCGTGCAAGCATAGGAATGCAACATCGAAAGGTTCGTCGATCAGACGCTTCAAATCCTCTTTCTCAGCAGGATCAAGGACGGTCACGTTAAATCCCGCTTCTTTCAGAGCTTGGGAAGCCCCTTCTCCAGAAGCCAACGATATCTCTCGCTCCCCGCTTTTTCCCCCGGCAAGCAACGCCACGCGACACTCGCGCGGATCGAAGCATTCAGACATGCGTCCTTCTTTCACCCTATGGATACGAACGTCAGCAGTATAGCAAAACGAGCAACACCGAGCGAAAACCATGGTGCGAGAGGAGCAATGTTTCACGTGAAACATGTATAATGACCGGCATGAATACTTCAATTAAAGCTTATACACTCGACGGTCTTACTCGGATTGTGAAAGACCTGGGACAACCGGCATTCCGTGCGAAGCAACTCTACGAATGGCTCTACACACACAACGTGCAGTCGTTTGACGAAATGTCGAATCTCCCTGCAGCGTTCAGATCATCTCTTGCTGAAAAGTTCTCGATAGATGCTCCTTCGGTAGTTGACCGTCAAATATCGAGCGACGGCACCAGAAAATACCTTATATCGTGCGAAGACGGCGTGTGCGTCGAAACGGTTGCCATACCCTCAAGAAGCGGAGATCGTTTGACAGTATGCTTCTCGACACAAGCTGGGTGCGGCATGGCATGTGCCTTTTGCGCAACGGGAAGGGAAGGGTTCACCAGGAACCTCCTTCCGGGTGAAATGGTGGACCAAATACTCTTGATCCAGAAGGACACGGGAACGCGGGTCACGAACGCTGTGGGCATGGGACAGGGCGAACCGTTCCTTAACTACGACAATACGCTTGCCGCGCTGCGCATACTCAACGACCCGAAGGCAGTCGGAATTGGCGCGCGCCACATTAGCATTTCAACCTGCGGCATACTTCCCGGTATAGAGAAGTTCGCTACGGAACCCGAGCAGTTCACGCTTGCGGTATCGCTTCACTCCGCCGCACAAGGCACCCGCGATTTGCTTATGCCGAAAGTCGATCGCTTCAAGCTTAAAAACCTCAAGCAGGCGCTACAGTCGTACGTCGAGAAAACCAACCGTCGCGTGACGTTGGAATACATCATGATAGAAGGCGTGAACGATTCGAATGCAGAGCTTTCCAAACTGAAAGAGTTCTGCTCCGGTCTTCACTGCCATGTCAACCTGATTCCCATCAACGCCGTTCCCGATTCCGTTTTTCAACCGAGCGATCAGGAAACCATTGAAACCTGGCTCCGTGAAATTCAGAAGCACGGCACCGAAGTTACCTTGCGTGATTCTCGCGGCTCCGATATCGACGGAGCGTGCGGACAGTTAAAAAACACGTATCGCAAAAACCAGGGATAGACAACCTATTTAAAGTACTATGACGTCAGAAGAGCTCTTCTAAGCCCTTCTGACGTCATATATTGGTGTTTCTTGAGTACAGACTCGTCTAAATCATTATGAGGGCTTAGAAAGCAGCTCCTCGAACAATCTTTCAAGATCCTCTTCGTCTTTGAATTCGATTTCTATCTTATTCTTCCCTTTGACCGACTTAACCCTTACATTCGTATGCAGAGCATCTTTCAAAGCACGAGCGACGGTTTTGTAAGTTTTAGGCAGCGGAGCCTTCGGCTGAGCGGATTCGCTCTTCTTACCCGACATCAAACGCGCGATTGCTTCAGCTTCCCGCACCGTCAACTTATCCGCAATAATCTTATCGGTGAGCTTTTGACGGCCTTCCTTGGTCGGAATGGATAGAATCGCACGAGCATGGCCTGCCGTAATCTTCTCCTCGAACAAAAGCTGCTGCGCTTCTTCAGGAAGTTCAAGCAACCTCAACGCGTTCGCAACGGTCGAGCGACCCTTCGACATAGCTTGCGCAACTTCAGACTGAGTAAAGTTGCAGCGCTCCATCAAGCGACGATACCCGTACGCTTCCTCGATAGGGTTCAAATCGGAGCGCTGGATGTTCTCAACAAGTGCAAGCTCTAAAGAACGATCATCGTCAGCTTCCTTGATACGAATGGGAACCTTCTTCAAGCCAGCAAGCTTGCACGCTTGCCAACGGCGCTCTCCGGCTATGATTTGATACGTTTGCTGGCCGAGCGGCCTTACCAGGATAGGCTGCAACAACCCGTCTTTTTCAATGGAAGCAGCAAGCTCCTCCAATTCCTCGCGCTTGAAATTCGTACGAGGCTGATCGGGGTTCGGGCTAATGGACTCGATAGCAACTTCGTCCGTATTACGTTGCACCACGCTTTTGATGGTTACTTGGCTTCCTTCTTCGACGATAGATTCGCCTTCAGCAGGAAAAGAGGTGATTCTGACGCTTGCATCGTCAAGAGGACGCGCCGGTTCACTCGGTGCCGAGCGAGGAGGACGGGGGGCTTCCTCTTGCTCGTTTTCCACCAACACCCGCTTCGGGGCGGACTCGATAGGAGCCGCTTCTTCGAAAGCACCTCCCAGCAGCGAGTTCAGACCTCGTCCCAAACCACTTTTCGCCGACTTAGCCACGCTGAATCACTTCCTTTGCAAGCTCCACATACGACTGAGCACCTTTTCCCGACGGGTCGTACTGCGTAATAGGCTGCCCGAAGCTTGGTGCCTCGGACAACTTAACGGTACGAGGGATCAATGTCGTAAAGACAGTTTTTCCAAAATAACCGCGCACCTCGCTTACCACCTGCCGCGAGAGCGTGGTACGCCCATCGTACATAGTCAAAAGCACGCCGAAGATGTCCAAAGTAGGATTAAGGCGAGTTTTGACACGTTTCATTGAATCAAGAAGTTTTGTCACACCTTCCAGTGCATAGAACTCACACTGGATAGGAATAAGCAGCTTGTCCGCAGCTACTAATGCGTTCACGGTAAGAAGCCCAAGGGAAGGCGGACAATCTATGAAAACGTAGTCGTACTTGCCGCGCAGACTTCCAACGGAGTCTTTCAAACGGTTCTCTCGTGCCATCTCGGAGACAAGCTCGACTTCAGCGCCAGCAAGGTTGATGGTAGCTGGAATGACGTCAAGACCGTCGCATACATCGGGAATGATCACGTTCTCGATAGGCACATCATTGAGCAGGACATCGTAAATACAGTTGGACACCTGGCTCTTCTCAATGCCCAAGCCGCTTGAGGAATTCCCTTGAGGGTCTAAATCAACGAGCAAAACCTGCTTGCCAAGCTCTCCTAGAGCAGCTGAAAGGTTGATCGCCGTCGTAGATTTACCGACGCCGCCTTTTTGGTTGATAATGGCCATAACCTTGGTTTGACCAACCACATGCTTCACCGGAGCCTTATCCTTGAACGATTTGATAGGCTTCGGCGGAGCAGGTTCCTCCACTTTAGCGGGAACCTCTCGCTCAACCACTTCTATATGATCGATCGACAAATCATCCTCAACAAGTATGGTTTCGTCACGCTTGACAGTCTCGGCTGGCTTTTTGTCTCGTTTAAGACTATCGAATAGTCCCACAGGGACCCCCTTTCTTAACCGCAACGACAGTATACCTTGTTTGCATCTTATATAAAGCGCTCCCCTTGAAACGGAGCATTCCCACAACCGCTCTACTCTGCCAGTGTTTCACGTGAAACACCCTTAGAGAGGACGTTTTTGGGCAAAACTTGTTTTACGGGGAAGCTTGATCTTTGGCTTCGCCGTTTTCTCGAAGCACATGATCCTACGACACCGATCTTCCAATTCAAGCGTTCGATCAGACACGAGAGTCATACCTAGCGTTTCCTGCAACGATAGCGCGTGCTCTAGCTCATCATCTTCCATACGGGCTTTATAACAGATTAAGCGGCCGCCTTTTTGCAGAAGAGGCGAAGCGAATTCCATAAGCACGGAAACTCGAGACAATGCACGAGCAGTGACTACAGCGAATTCACCTGGATGCTCTCGTGCGAGGTCCTCTATTCGCCCCGTGTAGGTTTCTACCGAGCTAAGGCCAAGTTGAGCAATAATACCGTCAAGTATAGTGGTTTTCTTGCCTACTGAATCGGCGAGGAGCGTCTTTCTCCCGCTTTCTATTGCCAACGGTATTCCCGGATATCCCGCACCCGATCCTATATCCACATACCAACCCTCGGGAGCATCATTCAACTCCGGCAGACCTATGAGAGAGTCCTGCACATGCAGGAGCATACCTTCGTCCCATGTTGAAATTCGAGTGATATTCGTTGTTTTATTTGCCTCTATAACAAGCTCGAGGTGTCGCTTCAGTAGATCTTCGTGCATGCATGCTCCTTCATAAGATGTCCTCTGTAGTATAAAGGAATGTTTCACGTGAAACTTTCAAACATGAAAAAGCCCGCATCCGAAGATACGGGCTTTCGATCAAAACAAGGAACGTGCCGTTATCGAGGAAGAATCACCACGTGGCGCGCGCTTCCCTCGCCTTCAGAAGCAGTCTCAACGCGCTTGTCGTCACGAAGAGTAATGTGAACGATTCGGCGTTCGTAAGGAGTCATCGGACGAAGCTTGACGCTGCGGTGCTGACTTGCAGCGCGATTCGCTGAAGAACGAGCAATCGACTCAAGCTTCTCTCGCTGACGCCCCTTATAGCCCTCGACGTCTACGATAACCGGATAACGGAAGCCGATCGTCCGCACCGTGATCGCCGATACCAAGAACTGCAGGGCATCAAGCGTCTTACCGTGGCGACCGATAAGCACGGCCAGATCGTCACCGGTAATATCAAGAATCAGCTCGCCTTCGTCACCCTCGTACTCATCGATAGTGACTTCTCCAACGTCGAAATACTTGAGGATATCCTGCAGGGCACCGATCGCAGTATCAGCAATGCGATCAAGCTCCTCATCGGTCAACTCGGTGGAATCAATCTCAGAGGGATCGATGCACTCCTCAACGTTTTCAACCAACTCTTCAGCCATAACAGACTCCTTTTATCGAAACAGAAAAGCTGGGGTGTTTCACGTGAAACACCGCCGAGCTACCTTTTCTTGACGGTGTCCTTCTTGGTCGGGCGCGGCTTCTTCACCTTACGGGTAACGTCAACCTCGATAGGTTTAACCTCGATAGTTTCGGCAGCTTCAGCGTCGCGCCTCTTCATGATGCGCATGGAGATCTGCTGCTGAGCAATGCCGATGAGCGACGAAGCGCCCCAGAACAAGAGCACGCCGGCAGGAGAGCCCCAGCTGATCCACAGCATGAAAACGCTCATGACGGCCGCCATGATCATGGTCTGCTTGCGCTGCGGGTTGTCCTTGTTGCCCATCTGCATGAGAATCATGGGCAAGAACGTGGCGGCGGCGAACACAACCATAAGGATCAGATAAGGAACAAACGTTCCAAATCCCATGGAAAACGCCTCGGAAGGACGCATAACCAAGCTGGGAACCAGGTTGTAGAACTCATACGTGGTGCCTTGCGTACGGGAACCCATCTCGCTCAACACCTGGAACAGCGCGATGAAAATAGGCATCTGAAGCAGCATCGGCAAACAGCCGGCCAGCGGGTTGAACTTCGCCTCGGCGTACAGCTTCTGCATCTCCTCCTGCTGACGCTGAGGATCATCAGCGTACTTGCGCTGGATTTCCTGCATCAGAGGCTGAACCTTCTGCATCTGATAAGAAGACTTCGTCTGCTTGTGCATCAAGGGAGAGATGAGCACACGGAAGATCACCGTAACGACGATGATGGCGAGTCCCCAGTCGCCGCAAAAATCGTAGAAGAAATGGATGATGTTGAACACCCAGTCCTTGATTACGTCCCACATTGTATGTTGTTCCTTCCTCTATACCAAAGAAGGCCGCTTCTACAATCCTACGGTACTGGATCGTAGCCGTGCGGACCTCCCGGACGGCAGCGCAGCACACGTTTGAACGTGAGCTTCAAGCCTTTCCAAAACCCGTAGCGTTGAAACGCTATGAGTCCGTACTCGGAACATGTCGGCGTAAAACGACAGCAAGAAGGAAACAGGGGCGATATAGCGGCCCTATAGAAGGTGATCAGCATCACCGCAATGGTACACGGCAAGCGCTTTACAAAAGCCTTCATATCGATCGACCTTATCGGATCCCCGCGCGTTCCAACGTCTCGTCGCATGCTGCTAGCACTTTACTATAAGAACCCCTGCAAATACCCGACTTCGCGAGAAATATCACATCGAAGCCCTTCCAAGGCCCTCCGAGCTCATGACAGACTGCGCGCATACGCCGCTTTGCGCTATTGCGCCAGACGGCGTTCCCTAGCTTTTTACCCGCAACAAAAGCAACACGACCATTGAGGCCGTGCTGCTTCGTGGGTAACACTATGAGCGTAAGGTACGGCGTATGCAAACGCTTGCCGCAAGAGAACAGATCGGAGATGTCCTCGCGGGACTTTATCGTCTCCAATCTCGCTCTCTTTACACGCAGAGACGCTTGCGGCCCTTTGCGCGGCGAGCAGCCAGCACCTTGCGGCCGCCCTTCGTCGACATACGAGCACGGA
Source organism: Paraeggerthella sp. (assembly GCF_048427265.1). Taxonomy (NCBI): domain Bacteria; kingdom Bacillati; phylum Actinomycetota; class Coriobacteriia; order Eggerthellales; family Eggerthellaceae; genus Paraeggerthella; species Paraeggerthella sp. The sequence continues at coordinate 26,353 of NZ_DBFOSR010000039.1, read as the reverse complement.
AACCGTGGCACTTAGCCCGCTTACGAGTGTTAGGTTGATACGTGCGCTTCATATTGATTCCCTTTCATGGTTTTAGAGCAACCTCGAAAGTATAGCGCAGGTTACGGCGTAGTCAAGCGAAACTCACAAGAACAAACCAACTCCGTTTCAAGTCTTCGCGCTGGGTCGCACTGCCTACCCGCTGCACGCTCACCACTCGTCGACTCGGTCGAAAAGACCCCCGAATACGCGTTTCAACATACTGCCAACAAGAACGCCCGTTTCCCTCGTCGATGTCAAACGCCATGCTCATGCTGAAAACAGCGTTGAATCGCTTCCGAAAGCGTGAAAAGGGGCCCGCTAAACAGACTTATCCCCAAAAGCGAGAAACCAAATTGTGGAAAATGTTGAAAACTCTTATTTCATTCGAGCATCATTGTGGAAATCTCCAATTTCGCTGTTTTGTCAAGATATGAATTTGCTTATTTTTACAAGCCCCTCATCAGGCATTAGTTGTTTTCAACTGAATAATTAGGCTTCTGAACTGGTGTTTTATAAAGCTCTAGCTTTTGAAGAGGGCGTTCTTTGACGTAGATGATACAAATCCACTGTTTCAGGAAAACCGTTCAGCTATGGCCGATGGTGCGTTAAACAGACGCCCTTCGATCGCGCCCGACCACGGTTCTATCAACATTTCCCAAGAGTTTTTCACTATGGGTTTCTTCTCGGTTCTTTCTTTTCTTCAAAGTTTTCCACAATTTTTGAATAAAAAGTGGAAAACGCTGAAAAGGCCGCGTAGATAGTCGATTTTCTTTTCTGGAAAACGGGAATATCCGCAATGAAACGCATTGAATATCCCAGGTGGATAGATTCTAAAGTTGAAAACGTATACAATGCCGTTGAAAGTCATTGAAAAATGCTGAATATCGGATCTGAAAAACGGAACAGAATTGAACAACCAGACTGAAAAAGCAGATCACCAAGGTAAAACGCCCGATGAAAACTCGGCGTTGTACGACTATGCACATGTCGACTCGATCGCGCGCATAGCTTTGTACGACGATCTCAAGAGCGCGCCGCGCGTCACCGAGATCAACCCCGCACCGACGGCGGATTACATTGAAAACCTCGCATCGAGCATTTACGAACAAGCGAAGCTCAGCGGAGGAACTATCCCGTACACGGTGATCCGGGAGGTGTCGGAAAACTTCATCCACGCCCAATTCGCCGAGGTGACCGTGTCCATCCTGGACGGTGGAAACACGATTCGCTTCGCCGACCAGGGGCCGGGGATATTTCAGAAAGACAAGGCGCAGCTTCCGGGGTTCTCCTCGGCGGTCGAGTCTATGAAGCAGTACATCCGCGGCGTAGGGTCGGGGCTTCCCATCGTGAAGGAATACCTGGACTTCTCCCACGGAACCATAACCATAGAGGACAACCTGGGAACCGGATCCGTCGTCACCATCAGCCTGCAGCCGAGCGAGTCGGCAGTGCAGGAGCTGTTTGACGCCGTGGCGGAAGGACCCGCAAGGCAGCCCCAGGCTCAGGGCGCGCAAGCCGTGCAGCCTTATCAGGAAAACCTCTACCAACAGCAGGCGTACCAACCCCAAGCACAGGGCTACACGGTGCCGGCACAGCCTATTCAACCTATGCAGCCCATCCAGCACATGGCCCCGATGAGCGCTATGCCGGGAACCGTTTACCCTGTTCAGCAAGCACAACCGTACGGTACGACAGGATATCCGATGCAAGCGCCCGCCTACGGGTACCCCACGGCGGCGATGCCGTCCATGCCTCAAGCGGGTTATCCGCAGCATTCCGTCACGCCGCTGGTGCCGCCCCTGTCCCAACGCGAGCGAGATTTCCTTCCTATATTCCTGAACGAAGGGGCGCTCGGCGTAACCGACCTGGTGCGCATCACCGGCGTTCCCCAATCGAGCACGTACGTAACGCTGACGAAGCTCGAGCAAGCCGGACTGATAGAGAAAACCGCGGGGCAGAAGCGCATTCTGACGGATCTGGGATACCAGGTAGCCATTTCCCTGTAACCCTTTGCCTGACCCTATCGTTTTATATACAATCGAACACGAAGCGGACGGCCATTGGGAGCACGCCATCGTCGCTCCCCGGGCGGGGGCGAACCCACCAAGGAAGCAGCGTATGAACAGCCAAAAACTCGAAGAAACCTGGCAAGAAGTATGCGACCAGGTCAAAAGCTACAATAACATAGACCCGTCGCAGATCAGCGCCTTCTTCTCCCGCCTGCATCCCCAGGCGATGAGCGAGGGTTTTCTCATGCTGACGGCCGATAACGACTTCATCAAAACGTGGATCGAACGCCATTACGCCGGGTTCATCAAGCAAGCGCTCGAGGACCTGTTCCATGTTTCGTTCACCGTCATCATAGAAGTGGACATCACCGCCGCTGACGAGATGCCGACGCCTGCGGCGAGCAGCGCGCCGCGCCAGGAACGACCCGCTGCACCGATGCCGACGCCTGCGGCCGCAGTGGAGCCCGCACCGACGTTGCGCCCGGAAGAACCGCTCGGGGAAGACATCGCCCCTAAAATAGAGGAAAGCGCCAGCGAAGACGGCGAGAACGCGGAGACCGGACAAGACGGTCCGACGTCCACGCTCACGTTCGAGAACTTCGTCATAGGCGATTCCAACCGCATGGCGTACTCCATGGCAGTCGCCGTTGCGGAAATGCCGGGTAAAGCGCACTTAAATCCCCTGTTCATCTACGGAAAATCAGGGTTGGGGAAAACGCACCTCATGCGCGCGATCCAAAATTACATCAGCGAAAACATCCCCCAGCTGTCCACCATTTACGTGGACTCGGCCGAGTTCTTATCGGAATACACCGAAGCAAGCGCGGCGCACGACAAGCAGAAATCCAGCTACAAGAACTTCAAAACGCGCTACGAAGAAGCCGATGTACTGCTGATCGACGACGTTCAGTATCTGCAAGGAAAGAAGCAGACGCTCGACATCGTGTTCCAGATCTTCAACAAGCTGACCAGCCAGGGAAAGCAAGTCGTGCTCTCCGCAGACCGCGCTCCCAAGAACATCGACATCGACGAGCGTTACAAAAGCCGATTCAATTCGGGCGGGACGTTCGACATCCAGCCTCCCGAGATCGAGACGAAACTGGGCATCGTGAAAAGCTTCGTTCAGGAATACCGGGATGCGGAGGGATCTCAAGATTTCAATATTCCCGAAGACATTCAGATGTACATAGCGGAAAGCTCGAGCTCGAACATCCGAGAATTGAAAAGCGCCGTCACGAAGGTTATCTATCAGATGACGTTTTTCAACCAACCGAACCTGAAGCTCGACGATGCGCGCGCGCTGCTTGAGAACCATTTCTCAGGAGGCCCGTCGAAACGCCTGACCATTGCCGATATCCAAAGGGAAGTCGAAACGTTTTACAAGGTGAGCCACGCCGATCTCGTAGGGAAAAAAAGAACGCGCAACATTACCTACGCACGACAGATCGCCACGTACCTATGCCGCGAAATGGTCGATATACCGTACAGCGACATCGGAAAGAAGTTCAACCGCGACCATTCGACCGTCATGTATTCGGTCTCGAACATCGAGGCGAAAATGAAGGAGAACCGGGAGCTTCGCGAAGAGCTTGAAACGCTCCGGCAAATTATCAGGGAAATATAGCCTTGTTCGTGCGCCCGGTCGATTCGGCGGGCGCACGAACGTTCGGAGGAAAGATGACTGAAATATGACTGACAAGTTGAAGAAAACCCCCGAAACCCTCTGGAAAGATAATATAAGCAATAATTCATGTTGATGGAGGGTACTGGATCTAAACATCTAGAAAGGTATTATTTTCAGCTTCTGATCTGGTATTTTAATAGTTATCCACTTTTCCACTGCCCTTATTATTACAACTATTAAAACCTTATATATATTTAGGGAAGACCCTTTAAAACCCAAAACCCCAAGATCATGATTCTTTGCGAGCGTCACGAAGAACTTATACCCGTACGCTCGCTCAGTGCATGTTTCACGTGAAACATGCACGTTTCGGCCATGTGTGTAGGACATCCCTTTGATCGCATCTCTTCAATTCCAAACGTCCATTCTTTTTGAATGTTCACGCAACGCTGCCGTACTTCCTGCAAGCATACTTTTGATACATGAGCAGATCCGTGTTCCGAGTCCTTTTCTTCACGTGCGCTTGCCGTGCGCGGCAGAGCTTTTATCATGGTGGCAAACGTGAAAACGGATTGATTGTGCGATACTGAACCGGAACCATAGAGAGCAAGAGAAAGGGAGCGGCTTGAAATTCAGCATCAACCAAACGGAACTGCAGAATGCCCTGTCCGTCGTTTTGAAGGGTATCGCTACGCGCTCGACGCTACCTATTCTGTCGGGCATTTACCTGGATGCGCGCGGCGACACGCTCACGCTTCAGGCAACCGATCTTGAGCTTTCCATCCAGTATGCCGTGCCGGCTTTGGTAGAGGAAGAAGGCAAAGCCGTGTTCCCCGGCAAGCTGTTCTCCGAAATCGTGAAGAACCTTCCCGACGCCGCCGTGCATGTTCATGCTGAAAACGATTCAGCAGTCATCACCTGCGACACGTCGTCGTTCTCGATCAAAACGCTTGATGCCGAGGATTTCCCCGGTTTCCCGCATGTTGACGTGCAGCAGGAAATTTCTATTCCGTTCTCGCAATTTGCCTCGATGGTCAAGCGTGTGGCCCGCGTGGTGTCGAAGGATGAAAGTCGCGCGATCCTGACCGGCGTGCTCATCACGCTGGAAGGGACGCTGCTCAAGATGGTCGCCACCGATTCGTATCGTCTGGCTATCACGGAAGCTGACCTTCCCGATTCGGCGGCAGAGGATTTCCAAGCGGTTATCTCGGGTTCGTTCTTGCAGGAGATTGCGTCCATGCAGCGTACCGACGATCCGCTCAAGCTTGCGTTGGCCGAGAACCAGATCGTCGTGACCTACCACGACACCGTGTTCATCAACCGCCGCATCGAGGGAAACTTCCCCAACTACCGCCAACTGCTCCCTGATTCGTACGTCACGCGCGTGAGCATGGAAGTCGGTCATCTGGTGGCCGGCGTGAAGCGTACGTCTCTTCTGGGGCAGACGAGCTCTCCGGTTAAGTTCGATATCAACATAGCGTCTCAAACCGCCCAGCTATCGGCCGTGGCTCAGGACGTGGGTACTGCTCAGGAAACCCTTCCGTGCGAAGGCGAGGGGGAAGACGTCGAGATCGCGTTCAACTACGCGTACGTTTTGGACGGCTTGTCGTCGGTCGCGACCGATAAGGTGTACCTGGAAGTCCAGTCCGCGCTCAAGCCCGGTATCTTCAAGGCTGACGAAGGGGAGAACTACCTCTACTTGGTCATGCCAGTTCGCATTTCGTAAAGCGGGAGAAGCGTCCGCGGTGGATCTTCGCATATCTCATATCTCGTTTTGCGATTTTCGGAGCTATGAAGCGTTCGACTTGAGCGACATCGGCCCTTTGACGGTGCTCGTCGGGCCGAACGCTGCAGGCAAGACGAACGTTATCGAAGGGGTGCAGCTTCTAACGGCTCAATCGTCGTTTAGGAATCCCACGGTGCCTCAGCTGGTGCGCGCCGGTTCTTCGTTCGGTCGGTTGCAGGCGGATGTCACCGACGGAAGCCGCCAATTGACTCTGGGCGTCCAGCTGGCCGAGGGGAAAAAGAAGCATCTGTTGAACGGGAAGCCTAAGCGCACGGCAGATTTGAAGGGCCTTGTTCCTTCGGTGGCGTTCACGCCCGACGATTTGGAGTTATCGAAGGGTTCCATGTCCGTCCGCCGTGCCGCTCTCGATTCGCTGGGCTCTCAGCTTTCCGCAAATCACTACTTGATTCGACGCGACTACGAAAAAGTGCTTCGCCATAAGAATCATCTTCTCAAGGAAGATTCGTCTTCGCTGCTCATCGAGAGCATGAACGAGATGATCGTCACCTGCGGCGCGCAGCTGGCGTGCTACCGCAGCGCGTTGTTCGAGAAGCTGGCAAGCTCGATGAGTTCTTACTATTCCGAGATTACCGAAGGTCGGGAGTCCTTGACGGCGTGCTATGTGCCGTCGTGGGAAGATCACGATCCAAGCGTGTCGCGCTTGTACTCGTTCGGTCGCGACGAGGCGCGCGCCTCGCTGTCGTGCGCGCTGCAGAAGCGGCTTCCTGATGAACGTGCGCGCCGCCGCGCGCTCGTAGGGCCCCATGCGGACAAAATCGAGTTCTTCATAGATGGAAGCAACGCGGGCGTGTTCGGGAGTCAAGGGCAGCAGCGCTCGGTGGTTCTGGCATTCAAGCTTGCCGAAGCGTCGCTTATCCAGGATATTCTGGGGCAGAAGCCCGTGCTGTTGCTTGACGACGTGATGAGCGAGCTTGATTCCGCTCGACGTCGAGCGCTCGTGTCGTTTGTGGCCGGGGACATTCAGACGTTCATAACCACGACGAATTTATCGTATTTCGACGAGGATCTGCTTGCACGCGCTCGGGTGGTCCGCTTGGGGGATCGAGGCGATCGGTCGTGAAAACGCTGGGAAGCGGTTTGAAAGAATTGATGGCTTCGTTCGGCGCAGGGGACGATTCCGGAGCCCGCGCTCGTCGCGCGGCAGCGGTGAAGGTCATGTGGCGAAAAGCCGTCGAAGCCGTTTACAAAGATGCGGCGCCTATGGTTCTCGACCATATCAACGCGGTGTACGTCATGCGGGCGGATGATGTGGACGACGCGGGCGCGGCGGCGAGGGTGACGGATGGCGGCACCGTGTTGGTAGTGTATTCGGATGACAGCATGATTCGATCCGACCTTGACGCGCGGCAGGAATTTCTCAAAATGAAGCTCAACGAGCAAGGCGAGCACGTGGAGGCGTTCTGCATCAAGCCATCGCGCTTCGATATGAAATCGAGGCATCCTTTTCGGCCTGATTCCGCCGACGAGCCCGGTGTCGGAGCTTCCGGCGCGCCCGTACGTCCTGCTGCGCGCCGCTCTTTGGCGCCCGAGGAGACCGCGGCGGTGGAGGAGCTTGTTGCCACGGTGGACAACGCCGCTGTTCGTCGTGCGCTCGAAAAAGCCATGATTGCTGATTTGCAACGCAAAACATCGAAAGACGTTAAAAACGACGTTCAGTTCTAAGATCGTGTCTTACAAGGCTTCTCAAAGCCTTCAAACGTGATGTATTTTATTCGTACCACGAATACCTGTGGTAAACTTTATAGGTTGGCGCCGACGCGCCTCACTCACGCATCGCACTACAAAAGGAGCATGTCAGTGGCAAAGAAACCTGACCATTACGACGGTTCTGACATTCAGGTCCTCGAGGGCCTGGAGGCGGTCCGCAAGCGTCCGGGCATGTATATCGGCTCGACAGGTCCTCGTGGCCTTCACCATTTGGTGTACGAGGTTGTCGACAATGCCGTGGACGAAGCCTTGGCCGGTTACTGCGACCAGATCGAAGTGACGATTCACGAAGACAACTCGATCACGGTCGACGATAACGGTCGCGGTATTCCGGTGGATAAGCACCCGAAGGAGAAAATCCCTACGGTCGAGGTGGTTCTCACCATCTTGCATGCCGGCGGCAAGTTCGGCGGCGAGGGCTATAAGGTGTCCGGCGGCCTGCACGGCGTAGGCGTGTCCGTTGTGAACGCGCTTTCCAGCCGCGTGGCCGTGTGCGTGCGCCGCGACGGAAAAGCGTACGAGATCGATTTCGATCACGGCAAGACGGCTACAAAGCTTCACGAAACGGGTCCGGCTAAGCACACCGGCACTACGGTGACGTTCTGGCCCGATTCCGAGATCTTCACCGAGACCACGGCGTACGATTACGACACCCTGGCAAGCCGCTTCCGCGAAATGGCCTTCCTCAACAAGGGCTTGAAGATCGTGCTGCACGACGAGCGCGTAACCGACGCCGACGGCAACCCCCGCACGGACGTGTTCCAGTTCGCCGGCGGCATCGTCGACTTCGTGAAGTTCTTGAACGAGGGCAAGGAAACGCTGAACAAGCCCATCTACTTCGAGGCTGAAAACGCCGACGGCACGGTGGAAGTGGCAATGCAGTGGTCCACTTCGTATTCCACGAACTCGGTCATGGCGTTCGCGAACAATATCAACACGCACGAGGGCGGCACGCACCTCGACGGCTTCAAGCAGGCCGTCACGCGCACGATCAACGAGTACGCGCGCAACAAAGGCATCCTCAAGGAGAAGGATTCCAACCTGTCCGGCGACGATACGCGCGAAGGCTGCGCCGCCGTCATCTCGGTGAAGTTGCACGATCCGCAGTTCGAGGGGCAGACGAAGACGAAGCTCGGCAACACCGAGATCCGCCCGCTCGTGCAGAACGCGGTCACGCAGGGCTTGGCCGAGTACCTGGAAGAGAATCCCACCCCCGCCAAGCGCATCATCGGCAAGGCCACCCAGGCCCTCAAGGCCCGCGAAGCCGCGCGCAAAGCGCGCGAGATGACGCGTCGCAAGGGCGTGCTGGATTCGTTCGCGCTTCCCGGCAAGCTGGCCGACTGCTCGTCGAAGACCCCGGCCGAGTCCGAAATCTTCATTGTAGAGGGCGATTCCGCAGGCGGCTCTGCCAAGCAGGCCCGCGACCGCAAGACGCAGGCCATCCTGCCCTTGCGCGGTAAGATCCTCAACGTGGAGCGCGCGGGCCTGCACCGTTCGCTTTCGAGCGACACCATCAGCTCGCTGATCACGGCGATCGGCACGAATATCGGCGACGACTTCGACGCTGATCAGGCGCGCTACCACCGCATCATCATCATGACCGACGCCGACGTCGACGGCGCGCACATCCGCTGCCTGCTGCTGACGTTCTTCTATCGCTATATGCCGGAGCTGATCAACCGCGGCTACATCTACATCGCGCAGCCTCCCATCTTCGGCCTCAAGAAGAAGAACTCGCGCAACCCGAAGATCGAGCGCTACATCTACGATGAGTCCGCCCTGTCCGCAACGCTGGCCGAGTACGACGACCCGAACAAGTTCGACGTGCAGCGCTACAAAGGTTTGGGCGAAATGGATCCCGAACAGCTGTGGGAGACCACCATGGAGCCGGCCACGCGCACGTTGCTGCAGGTGAACATCGACGACGCCGCCGAAGCCGAGCGCGTTGTGTCCGAGCTGATGGGCGATTTGGTTGAGCCTCGCAAGGAGTTTATCCAGAAGCACGCCCGTGACGTCCGATTCCTGGACATCTAAGGAGAAGGCAAGTGGCAGACAATACTGAAGAATTCGACCCCATCGACAGCTCCGGCGAACGTGACGACAAGCTGAACGAGTTGATCGCCCGCGCCGAGGCCGACGCCGATGCCGAGGAGAGCGCCGACGAGGAAACGGAAGCCGCGGAGGCGCATGCAACGCCCGTCGCAGGTGCCGGCGTGTCCGAGGAAGACAAAGCTCGCGCGCTGATCGACACGTCGTCCATGGGCAACCCCCACGGATCCATCGTCGAGGGCGCCAACGGCGGCGAGGGTACCATCGTTCGCAGCGCCTACCTGGGTAAAGAGATGCAGACCTCGTTCTTGGAGTACTCCATGAGCGTTATCGTGTCGCGCGCCCTGCCCGACGTGCGCGACGGCTTGAAGCCGGTTCACCGCCGCATCCTGTACGCCATGAACGAAAGCGGCTACACGCCCAGCCGCCCGCACATGAAGTCGGCCCGTACGGTCGGCGACGTTATCGGCAAGTACCACCCGCACGGTGACTCCGCGGTGTACGACACCATGGTGCGCCTGGCTCAGCCGTTCTCGCTGCGCGTCCCGCTGATCGACGGGCACGGCAACTTCGGCTCCATCGACGGCGACTCCGCCGCCGCCATGCGTTACACCGAGGCCCGCTTGGACAAGGCCGCCATGGAGCTCTTGCGCGACCTGGACAAAGAGACGGTTGACTTCCAGCCGAACTACGACGAAAGCTTGGAAGAGCCCACGGTGCTTCCGGCTCGCTTTCCGAACCTGCTGGTCAACGGCTCGTCGGGTATCGCCGTCGGCATGGCCACCAACATCCCGCCGCACAACCTGGGCGAGACGATCGACGCGACGTGCCTTATGCTGGACAACCCGGAGATCGAAACCGCCGAGCTGATGAAGGCGCTTCCCGGCCCGGACTTCCCCACCGGCGGCATCATCATGGGCAAGAAGGGCATCCTGGATGCCTATGAAACGGGCCGCGGCTCGCTGACCGTGCGCGCCAAGTGCTCGGTGCAGGAGGGCAAGAACGGCCGCAGCTCCATCGTGGTGTCCGAGATTCCCTACCAGGTGAACCGCCAGCGTTTGCTGGAGAAGCTGGGCGAGCTGGTTCGCGAGAAGAAGCTTCCCGAGATCAGCAACATCCACGACGGCGCCGATCGTCACGGCATCGACATCATCATCGATCTGAAGAAGGACGCCATCCCGCAGGTGGTACTCAACAAGCTGTACAAGCACACCCAGCTGCAGGTGGGCTTCGGCGTGATCATGCTGTCGTTGGTGGACGGCGTGCCGCGCGTTCTCTCTCTCAAGGAGATGCTACACTACTACATCGCCCACCAGGAAGACGTCATCGTGCGCCGTACGCGCTACGAGCTGTCGAAAGCCGAGGAACGCGCTCATATCCTGGAAGGCTTGATTGTCGCGCTCGATAACATCGACGAGGTTATCAGCATCATCCGTTCGTCCCAAACCGACAAAGAGGCCGGCGAGCGCTTGACCGAGCGCTTCGGGTTGTCGAAGAAGCAGACCGATGCCATCTTGGAGATGCGCCTGCGTCGTCTGACCGGCTTGGAGCGCGAGAAGATCGAAAGCGAGTTGAACGAACTGCTTGAGCGCATCGCGTACTACAAGCGCGTTCTGAGCGATCCGGCTCTCGTGCGTGAGATCATCAAGGAGGAGCTGCTGGAGGTCAAGAAGAAGTACGGTACCCCCCGCAAGACCCTCCTGTCCGACGCGGCGAAGGATCTGGACGTCGAGGACCTGATCGCCGAGGAGAACATGGTGGTCACGGTTACGAAGTCCGGTTACGTGAAGCGCCTTCCGGTTGCCACGTACCGCCAGCAGAAGCGCGGCGGCAAGGGCATGCAGGGCGTGAACCTCAAGGACAACGATTACGTGGAGCACCTGTTCATCGCCTCCACGCACTCGTACATGCTGTTCTTCTCCACGAAGGGTAAGGTGTACCGCCTGAAGGTCTACGAGCTGCCCGAGGCGTCGCGTCACGCGCGCGGCACGGCTATCGTGAACCTGCTGCCGCTTGAGCGCGGCGAGACGATCAGCGCCGTCATCGCCACGAAGGACTTCCCGGAAAACGAGTACCTGATGTTCGCCACGGCCCACGGCATGGTGAAGAAGACGTCGATGGAACTGTACGACCGTACGCGCCGCGACGGGCTTATCGCCATCAACCTCAAGGACAACGACGAGTTGATCAGCGTGCGCCGCGTTGCGCAAGGCGAGCGCGTGCTCATGGTCTCCTCGGCCGGCAAGGCCATCATGTGGGACGAGGGCGAGGTGCGCGCCATGGGTCGCGACACCATGGGCGTGCGCGGCATGAACGTGCCGCCTATCGCGAAGGTGCTGGGCATGGAGATCGCGCAGCCCGACACCGACCTGTTCGTCATCACCGAGAAGGGCTACGGCAAGCGCACGCCTATCGCCGAGTACCCTGAGCATCACCGCGGCGGCCAGGGCGTGTTCACCATTACGATGACCGAAAAGAAGGGTCTGCTCGCGGCTATGAAGATAGTCGGATCGGACGACGAGATCATGATCATGTCCGAAGAGGGCGTGGTCGTGCGCACCCCGGTTTCGGGTATTTCCGAGCTGGGCCGCTCCACGCAGGGCGTGTGCGTCATGAAGGTGGCCGACAAGGACCGCGTGACCGCAGTGGCGATTTCGAGCCGCGGCAAGAAGAAGTCCACGAAGCCGGGTTCCGCCGACGAGCTGGACGAGTCGCAGATCGATGACATGGAAGACGAGTCGACTGACGCGCAGGCGCCTGACGCGGCGACTGCCCCCGAGGAAGCACCTGCTGAGGACTAGCACGGACGCGCTTCCCGCTGAGAAAACGAGCCGTTCAACGGCTTGAACATTGAAGAAGGGGTCGAACCGGAAACAGGTTCGACCCCTTCTTTCACACTTGTTGGCTTATCGTCCCGGACGCCGTCGGTTGTTCGAGCGTGCCCTTGCGCTAAGCCTCGAAGTCCTCGGGAGCAATCCCTTCAAGGAACTGGCGGAACTCCTCAAGCTCGTGTTCGGGCACGCCGCCCGACGGGTTCTTGAGCACGTAGGGAAACGATGCGCGTTCCAGCACGTCCTCCTCGATGTAGATAGGAGCCTTCTGGCGCACCGCCAGGGCCAGCGCGTCGCTCGGGCGGGCATCAAGGTCTATCAGCCGGTCATGTTGGCGCAGGGCGAGCCGCGCGAAGAACGTCGAGCCCTTCACGTCGTTGATGACCACGTGATCGACGCAGGCGTCAAGGTTCGTCAGCGCGTCCAAGAACAGATCGTGCGTCATAGGGCGCGAGAAACGCGCCCTCTCAAGCGCGACGCCCATCTGGGTTGCTTCGTTCACGCCGACCCAGATAGGGACGATGCGGTACTTGCCTTGCTGGGGGGCTTCCTCGATCGGTTGCAAAACGATGATCGAGGGTGTGGGAGCGGCGGAAACTATCAGGGTTTGGACGTTGACGGGTACCATCGATGCTCCTTTTCGCAAGGTTCGCCTCGGCATCGAAGCACGGGATGGCTTTCGATGCGATTCTTTCTTCGATTATAACGGTACCGCTTTCATCGGATTGCAGGACCTGCCTCGTTTCGCGCTCGAACAGCGTCCGAAAAGCCTATATTACACCTTTGAACAGGCATGATAAAAAATTTTCAATTTTAAGAAAATCGATGCTTGACCAATCGTTCAAAAGTGGGTTATACTAGCCAGGCACTTTTTTGGGGCCCGTAGCTCAGTTGGTTAGAGCGCACGCCTGATAAGCGTGAGGTCGCTGGTTCAAATCCATTCGGGCCCACCATTTTTTGCGATAAACGCTCCACCGTGAGCCGAGTTAGCCGGTGGAGCGTTTATTAATGTTCGGAACCTTATAGGTTCAAAACATGGGGCATTAGCTCAGCTGGGAGAGCGCGGGCTTTGCAAGCCTGAGGTCAAGGGTTCGATCCCCTTATGCTCCACCATGTATTCAACGGCCGCAAGGCCGTTTTTTCATTCGTCCATTCTGTGAGAGCGCCGCCGCGCTCCCTGAAAAAGCCTCGAGCGTGGTAAAATCTTCTTTCGTACGACCATCGCCAAGCCTTCGTGGAAGGCTGCATTCGAAAACCGCACATGGGGAGCTATGAACCGAACGGAAGCACTGCGCATCTTGGGTCTTGACGAGGACGCGACGCCTGAGGACATCAAGACCGCCTACAAGGAAACGGCGCAGATTCTGCACCCTGATCGGTTCGCCAGCAACAAAAAGCTTCAAGAGCGGGCCACCGAGCAATTCAAGAACCTCCAAGAATCATACGAGTACCTGACCAAGGGCAAAGGGTCGCGCACGTCAGCGCGCCGAGGCGCGCAAGACGGGTCGGATCGCGTTTACGCGACGGGAAGCCAGGAGGAAGCGCGCATGGCGGGAATCGCTGCCGCGCGCATTCAGCTGGTCAAGCAGCGCGACGTGGTTCTTGACGAACGCCGTAACGGTATGGCTATGGCAGCCGTGGGCGGCATCGTGGCGTTCATAACGGGCAGGCGTCCGTTCGGCCTATTCGGCATCGTTGCCGCTATTTCAGGCGCTGCGGCGGTGTGGGGCATCGTGCAGGTGGTTTCCTCGCAGCGAACGCTCAATACGCTGAACGAGCATATCGACGAATTGAACAAGGAAGAACGCCGCCTCGCCGAGGAGTTGGACGACGTGTAGCCGCCGTTTCGCCGCCGATCGTTCCTTCCTGTTGCATCGATTGTCCGGTAGCGCCTGCATTGTCGCCCGAAACGTACGGAATTCAGGCGGAAAACGTACGTTTCGGGCGACAATCGTCCTCTACGGGAGTGGTATCCGCCGCAGGCCCTATCGCAAGGATCATCGCCGCGCCGATCTAGGAGTGGCTTGAATAGAAAGAAGAAGAAAGGCATGAAACAAGAGAATATCCGCAACGTAGCCATTATCGCGCACGTCGACCACGGCAAGACGACCATTGTCGACCGTCTTCTGTACACGTCCGGCGTGTTTCGCGAGAACCAGCAGGTTGAAGAGCGCGTGCTCGATAGCAACGACCAGGAGCGTGAGCGCGGCATCACCATCCTGTCCAAGAACATCTCCGTCACCTACGACGGCGTGAAGATCAACGTCATCGACACGCCGGGCCACGCCGACTTCGGCGGCGAGGTGGAGCGCGTTCTGAACATGGCCGACGGTGCCCTGTTGATCGTCGACGCGTTCGAAGGCCCCATGCCTCAGACGCGGTTCGTTTTGAAGCGCGCTCTTGAGCTGGGGTTGCGCATTGTTTTGGTGGTTAACAAGATCGACCGCCCCGGTTCGCGCCCCGAGGAAGTGGTTGACGAGGTATTCGACCTGATGGTTGAGCTCGAGGCTTCCGACGAGCAGCTGGACTTCCCCGTCATCTACGCCAGCGCCATGAACGGTTACGCGCGCTTCGCCCCGACCGACGACAACATGAACATGCTTCCTTTGCTGGAGACCATCATCAAAGAGGTCCCCTCCCCCGACTGCGAGCCGAACGGCCCTGTGGCGCTGCAGATCTGCACGGTGGACCACTCCAGCTTCGTCGGGCGCATCGGCGTCGGTCGCTTATTCTCCGGCACCATCCACAAAGGCGAACCCGTGCTGGTCATCAAGAACGACGGCACGCGCTACAACACCAACATCAAGCAGGTGTTCACGTTCGAGGAGCTGGGCAAGAAGGAAAAGCCCGAGGTGCACGCGGGCGATATCGTGGCCGTGGTGGGCGTGGACGACGCCGACATCGGCGATATGGTCACCAGCCGCGACAACCCCATTCGCCTTGACCCCATCCAGGTTGAAGAGCCCACCATCGCTATCGTGTTCGAAGCGTCTTCCAGCCCCCTTGTGGGCCGCGAAGGCGACATCGTGGGCGCTCGCCAGTTGAAAGAGCGCCTGATGCGCGAGGCGGAGAGCAATATCTCCATGCGCATCCAAGAGCTTGAGGATAAGTCCGGCGTCGAGGTTGCCGGTCGAGGCGTGCTGCACCTTTCGGTTCTCATGGAGACCATGCGCCGCGAAGGGTTCGAGTTCCAAGTGGGCCGTCCGCGCGTCCTCATCAAGAAGGACGAGCAGGGACGCAAGCTTGAGCCGATCGAGGAAGCAACCGTCGACGTGCCGAGCGAGTACGCCGGCAAGGCGATCGAGGTGTTCGGCAGTGCCGGCGGCGAAATGGCCGACATGTTCCAGCGCGGCGATCAGACGCACCTCGTGTTCAAGATTCCCTCGCGCGGCACCATGGGCCTGCGCACGCGTCTTTTGAACGTCACGCGCGGTGAAGCCACCATGTTCCACCACTTCAGCGAGTACGGGCCGTATCGCGGCGAGTTCGGCGGCCGCAAGAACGGTTCGCTGATCAGCATGTCCACCGAGAAGAGCGTTGCGTATGCGCTCGACGCCCTGCAGGAGCGCGGCAAGCTGTTCGTCGGTCCGGGCGAGGATTGCTACGAGGGCATGATCGTTGGCCAGTCCGCGAAAGAGGGCGACATGGTGGTCAACATTGCGAAGTCGAAGCAGCTGGGCAACCAGCGTTCGTCGGGCGCCGACAAGGCCATCCAGCTGACTCCCCCGCAAACCTTCACGCTTGAGGAAGCGCTCGAGTACATCGAAGGCGACGAGCTGGTGGAAATCACTCCGAAGAGCATTCGCCTGCGCAAGCGCATTCTTTCCGCTACCGAGCGTAAGAAGGCCAATAAGAAGTAGGCTTTTTCAGTCAAGGCAGTTCCGAGCGCCGTCTCATGCGAGGCGGCGCTTTTCGTATCAGGGTTTTTCCTGAACCTGGCGTGGGGACTGTGAATCGAACATGGGCTTCTTGTGCAAGGTGAGACCCTATTTCGTGCGTATGCGAAAATACGGCCCAGTATCTTTACATGCAGGTTATTTGCAGATGAACTGCGAAGACCACGCGTGTTCGAGGGAAGGGTCTTATGAAAAAGCTGCATCTTGTAAAGACCGTGTGTGCTGTTGGCATCTCCGCTGCGTGCGTTTGGGGGCTGGCAGGCTGCACGGGAGGCAACGGATCCTCGGGTGGTTCCGGCACCGACAGCGTGGCAGCCACGGTGAACGGCGTCGAGATTTCCGAAGGCGATGTGACTAAGTACATCGAAAACCTGAGAACCCAGTACGGCATGACCGATGAGGATTCTTGGGGCAAGTATCTTGTCCAGCTCGATAAGAATCCTGCAGAATTCCGAGAGCAGGTCATCGATGCGTTCGTAACGCGCGAGGTTATCAGGGCTCACGCGGCTGATCGCGGCGTCACGGTTGATGATGCGGAAGTGAACGGCTACGTCGACCAGATGAAGAGCAACTACGAAAACGATGAGAAGTGGCAGGCCGCGCTCGAACAGTCCGGCATGACCGAAGACGATTATCGCGCAGAGGTCAAGCTGCAGCTCACAGACAAGTACCTGAAGGAATCGTTCACCGTCGACGAGGATCCCAGCGAAGCGGACCAGCTTCAGTATGCGCAGATGTATGCAACTGCCTACGACGGCGCCCGTCGCTCTTCCCATATCCTGTTCGATAGCGGTGCCGAGGCAACCGCCCAGGAAGTGTTGGACAAGATCAACTCCGGCGCGCTTGATTTCGCTGAAGCTGCTAAGGAGTACTCGCACGATACCGCTTCCGCCGAAAAGGGCGGCGACATCGGTTGGGATAAGACATCCAAGCTGGTGACCGAGTATCAAGATGCGCTCAACAACCTGCAGAAAGACCAGGTAAGCGGGCTGGTGACCAGCACGTACGGCATCCATATCATCAAGTGCACCGATGTGTACCAGGCTCCCAAGACCAAGGCTGAAGACGGCACCGAAAAGGTGGAGATCACCAGCGTCGATCAGATTCCTTCCGACTGGCTGGATACGATCAAGCAGTCTTTGAAGTCTCAGGCTCAGTCCGAGGCGTACCAGAAGTGGGTCGATGAGCAGCGCGAGGCGTCTGACGTGAAGATCAACGACATGCCTGCTGACGTTCCCTACAACGTGGACGTGACGAAGTACAAGACGGATGAATCTGCTGCTCAGTCGGGTAATTCCACCGATCAGGGCGCGCAAGCAGGTAGCGCCGATAACTCTTCCAACAACTCCGGAAACGCTGACAATGCTTCTTCCGAAGGCGAGCAGAAGAGCGAAGGCTCCGGCCAGCCTGCAGAAGCTTCGTAATAGGTGTTTCCCATAAATTGAGAGCAAGCCGACCGCGCGCAGCGGCCGGCTTGCTGCTTTTCAGGGCTTGCTTCCGATGGGCGTGTGCGGCGGTACGCCGCGGTGATGCGCCGTGGTTTTCGGGCAAGGCGGCGTGCTTGCCGAGCGAAGGTTGTTTCGCGCCGGGCGCATGGGTTTGGATTGATGGGGGCTGTGGTTGGGAAGCTCGTGAAGGTGAAATTTATTGCTTGTGGGGACGTAAGGGCTGTTGTATACTACATACTCGCTGCACGACCTGGTTTCGATTCAGGTGTGCAATTCCATGAAGCGGAGAGATGACCGAGCTGGCCGAAGGTGCACGATTGGAAATCGTGTGTGCTCCAAAAGAGTACCTAGGGTTCGAATCCCTATCTCTCCGCCAGATTAATTCCGCGCCCTTTAAGGGCGCGTTTGCAGTACGGGGCATAGCCTCGACACCCCAAGCGGAGGGGTGGCAGAGTGGTTGAATGCGGCGGTCTCGAAAACCGTTTCACCGGCAACCCCGGTGACGAGGGTTCGAATCCCTCCTCCTCCGCCAGTTTTCAAACAAGCGCCTTCGGGCGCTTTTTGTTTTATCATGCTCCTTATTCATTCGGATACTCGAAGCGAGGGACCATTATGAATCCTGCGGTATACGAATACGATGCGGTTATTCGTTCATCGGAAATTGGAAAAGGCGGCGCGTACGTTCCGTTTCCTTACGACGTTCGCCAAGAGTTCGGAAAAGGCCGCGTCAAAGCCCGTGTCACGTTCGACGGGATTCCCTACGACGGGAGCATCGTCAACATGGGAGTGAAAAACGAAGACGGCTCTGTTTGCTATATAGTGGGTATATTGAAAGGCATACGAAGCGAACTTGGCAAAGGTATCGGCGACACGGTCCATGTAACCGTGCAGGAGCGTGAATGACATGAGCAAAGATCCCTTAAAGGTGTTTTCCATGCCGTTTTCCCGCGTCTACCCGCTCTACCTTCAAAAAGTGGAGCGAAAGGGACGCTCAAAAACCGAGCTTGACGAGGCAATTCGTTGGCTGACGGGATACGGTCAGGAAGAGTTGCAGGAAAAGACGAGCGACGACACCGACCTTGTCGCGTTTTTCGAGCAGGCGCCGCAAATCAATCCTTGCGCCGACAAGGTAACCGGCGTCGTGTGCGGCGTGCGCGTTGAAGCCATAGAGGATCCGCTCATGAGGAACATCCGTCGCTTGGATAAGCTGGTTGACGAGCTGGCAAAGGGGAAACCCTTGGAGAAGGTGCTCAGGAGCTGATAACTCCTTATTCGTGAATAATATAAATACTGCTTATAATCAGCCAAAACTATTAATCACGATGAATTTATGAATAATATAATAGGTGAAAAAACAAGCGGTATAGTAGCTTCTGTCATACAGAGATCAATAAGATGCAAGAAGGAATACCTATGAATCAAGCTACTATGACGTTGAACCAACTGAAGAAAGCCAGCAAGCTTACGCGCCTGGGATTTCACAAGAACGGCCCTAAAAGCTATAAGCGCGGCCAGGGCGCATTGTTGAACGCCTTGATCGAAAACGACGGTGCAACCCAGCGCGATCTGGTAGGCGTGATGGGTATGAGCCGCAGCGAGCTCAAGGATATCGTGAAGAAGGCGGTTCGCAACGGATACGCGACCATCGAGGACGCGGACGGCGAGCGCACCTACGCGGTAAAGTTGACCAACGAAGGCCGCGCTGTTGCTCAGAAGCGCGTTGTCGCGCAGGATAAAACAGCTGATGAAATCCTGTCTTGTCTGAACGAGGAAGAGGTCGCTCAGCTGAACGCGATAACCGAGAAGCTTATTCTGTCCATGAAGGACAAGGGCATCAATGGGAAAAAGAAGGGCCGCAAAGCCCATCGTTGCAGCTGTCACTAAGCTGCGCTGTTCAAAATAAAGGAGCCCTGCATTGCTTCGGCGGTGCAGGGTTTTTTATGCGTTTCATTCCCAGCTTCCATTATGCATGCGCTTCGACGCGGACATAGCCTTCGTTTCACGTGAAACAAAAGAGCCCGCGCGTAAGCCTGAGAATTCTGAAGATACAACGCATACCATCGGCAGTCATACGCGTTAAGGTTGGCAAGCTCTACACTGAATGCAGCGAAAAAACGGTATTGCCGTTATGAGACACGCTTGCGAAAAGGTACGAGCGTTTCATTGAAAGGACGAGGTTATGGCTGATCGCATGGTCGAGAGCGCTGACGTAGAGGTTCCCGAGATTCCTGAAACCCTGGAGAAGGTTCTGCTGTTCTCGCTTGAGGAAGCTAAAGAGAAACTGGCTCAAGGATCCGAGGTAATTCCTTTCACGGCCTTGGTGGTGAAGGAAAACCTGTTCCTGGAGAATCATCCCGGCGAGTCTGCTGAGGAGTGCTTCAACTTTGCGCGTCACACCGTCGAGCATGCCCGCGGCGCGGCGGCGTACGCTCTGTGCTACGACGGCTACATCGAAGTGGACGACGGCGTGAAGGACGCTTTGATCGCCGAAGGCGGCATTCCCGGCGAAGACACCGGATACGCCGTGGGGTACCTGTACGAGACTTCCGAAGACGGAGAGGTGAAATTCGAGGAGGAGCCGGCTTATATTGGCGAAGCTCCCAACTTCATGATCGCGCTTCAGGATGCCGATTCCTACGCCGATGAAGATATCGAAGAGAAATACCTCGAGGAAGACGTTGCCGAGTAAGGCGTTTTCCCCTGAACATATTGTTCGCATTGATTGCCGTGGCCTGCAGAGGGTCGCGGCTTTTTTACGCCTCTGACCTCCTGTGCTAGGATCGACGTAGATTCTTGCTAGATCCGTGCAAGGTTCGAGCGAGCGCTGCGTTAGATTCAAAGCAGAGCGGGGTCATGTAGAAGCTAGATCCGTGCAAGATTCGGATGGATCGAAGATGGCTGCGCGCTGGACGCACGTCATGCATTGGCTAGATCGCCTTGGTATCATGTCCTTAACGTGTTCGACAATGATATTTGGGCAAACGCGACGGTTGTGAAGTGTGGCGAAACGGTGTAATGGCAGAATACTGCGAGTTGTGACGGAAAACTCGTTCCTCCTTTGCTAAACTAGCAAGGCTAATTCCTGCCCCGGTTAACGCCTTCACAGCCCGGGGCCGTACAGTCCAAAGGAGGTGAGCTGATGAAGGCTTATGAATTGCTGTTTTTTGTCGCTCCGTCTATCGACGAAGAAATCCGCGCCGCTGTTATGAAGCGTATCGAGACCACGATCGCCGATGCTAATGGTACGGTTGACAACGTCGACAACTGGGGCAAGCGTAAACTCGCTTACGAGATCAACGGTCTGACCGATGGTGACTACACTCTCATCGACTTCCACGCCGATCCCGCTGACGTTGCCGAACTCGATCGTGTTCTGCGCATCACCGATGCTGTAGTCCGTCACATGATCGTCAAGCGCACCGATCGCGATTAAGGATACGACGCAGGGTCCCGGTTCGAAACCCGGTACCCGTCATGAGAAGAGGAAGACACCATGAGCATTAACCGAGTGATCATCAGCGGAAACCTGACGCGCGATCCCGAGCTTCGCTCCACTGCGAGCGGGCTTCCGGTTCTGGGCTTCGGCGTGGCGGTCAACGACCGTCGCAAGAACCAGCAGACCGGCGAATGGGAGGATTACCCGAACTTCATCGACTGCACGATGTTCGGCGCTCGCGCCGACAGCCTGTCGCGATTCCTGAGCAAGGGCACGAAGGTGTCCATCGAAGGCAAGCTCCGTTGGAGCCAGTGGGAGCGCGACGGACAAAAGCGCAGCAAGATCGAAGTGATCGTTGACGAGCTGGAATTCATGTCCAGCCGAAACAGCGATTCGTCATACGGCGGCGGCATGGGCGGCGGGTACTCCGCGCCGGCAGCTGCTCCCGCAATGGCCGCTCCGGTGGTTGATGCCTCTTCTTCGGTTTATGACGAAGACATCCCGTTTTAAGCGATACGAAAGAGGTTATTGAAATGTCCGATTACGCGAAGCAGCCGCGTCGCAAGTTCTGCCAGTTCTGCAAGGAGGACTCGCAGTTCATCGACTACAAAGATACTCAGATGCTGCGTAAGTTCGTTACCGACCGCGGGAAGATCAAGCCGCGCCGCGTGACGGGTGCCTGCACCCAGCACCAGCGTGACATCGCGAACGCCGTGAAGCGCGCTCGCGAGATGGCTTTGATGCCCTACGCGGTTCCCGCCATCAGCGGTCGCGGCGACCGTCGCAGCCGCTAGGCGCTAGGAGGAACCATGAAAGTCATCCTGCTCCAAGAATTGAAGGGCAAGGGCGGTGAGGGCGACGTCGTCGACGTGGCTCCCGGTTTTGCCAACAACTACCTGTTGCCGAACAAGCTGGCCATCCTGGCCACGAAGGGCAACCTCAAGCAGCTCGAGCAGCGCAAGCACAACATTGCCAAGCGCGAGGAAAATCGCATTGCCGATGCTAACGCTGTGAAAGCCAAGCTCGAAGGCTCCGTCGTCAAGGTTGAGGCCAAGGTTGGCGAAGAGGGTCAGCTGTTCGGTTCCGTTACCGCTCAGATGATCGCCGACGCCATCAAGGCTGCGACCGACGTTGATGTTGACAAGCGCCGCATCGCGCTTGGTCATGCCATCAAGACGGCTGGCGACCACGAGGTTCAGATCTCCCTGTACCGCGAAATCAAGACCACCGTGAAGCTGTTCGTCGGCGACGCGGCTGCCGTCGAAGAGACCGTGGTTGAGGAAGTGGCTGAAGAAGTCGCTCCCGCCGAGGAGGTTGTCGAGGAAGCTGCCGAGTCCGCTGAATAGCGATCGCAGCCTGCTTGAAAAATAGTTTTCCACTGCAAGACGCTGTGGAAACTTGAGGAAAACCCCTTTGCCCCTGATAGCGGGCAAAGGGGTTTCTTTTGCTGCGGTGGATAACGAAACTAGGTGTGTTTGGCTCATAGAAATTACTGATGACCAGGTAGAATGCTTGGGGTATCATAGGGAGCCGATACCTTTGAAAGGATAGATTTCATGTCAGGTCCCATTGCGCCCTACAGCCCGGATTTTGCTCCTGAGGACGAACGCGTCGAAGATCGCCGTCGCCTTGAACCTCAGAATATCGAAGCGGAAAAGTCCGTGTTGGCTGCGTGTATCCTGACTCAGGAAGCTATCGAGGAAGTCGCTGCGAAACTTGTTCCCGCGAACTTTTACCGCGCTTCCCACCAACGTATCTTCGAATCGATGCTCGATTTGTACGCCCGGCATATTCCCATTGACCATATCTCGTTGGCTGACAACTTGAAGGGCTTGGGGCAACTTGAAGCCGTTGGCGGAAAACCGTATCTGATCGAGCTTGCGGACAATACGTTCGCACTTACCAACTGGCAGAACCATGTCGAAATCGTTAAGCGTACGTCTATTTTGCGCGACTTGATCCGTGCATCGGCGTCTATCACGGCCCTTGCCTACGATGCCCCCGACGACTTGGGCGTTGTAGTAGAAGAAGCCGAGAAAACGCTGTTCAACGTTACCGAACAGCGCGTTTCGTCGGCGTTCACCGGCATCGATACCTTGCTGGTCGATGCGTTCGAGGAGATCCAGGAGATCGCCGCTCAAGACGGCGGTATCGCCGGCGTTGCATCGGGGTTCAAGGACGTTGACGACCTGTTCCATGGTTTCCGCGGCGGAGACTTGGTCATTCTTGCCGCCCGACCCGGTGTGGGCAAGACGTCGTTCGCGTTGAACCTTGCAACGAATGCCGCCAAACTGGGCGCTACGGTTGCGTTCCTGTCCCTGGAAATGAGCGGTTCCCAGTTGGTCCAGCGTATCCTGTGCGCCGAGGCCCGCGTGGGTCTTGCGAACGTGCGCTCGGGCAAGTTGCAGGATTCCGACTGGAGTGCCATCGTTGAAGCTTCGAGCAAGCTTTCCAATCTGAAAATGTACATCGACGACACGCCGGCGCTTTCCATCCTCGAGCTGCGCGCGAAAGCGCGCCGAGAGTTGCGCAACGCCGAAAAAGGGTTGATCATCGTCGACTACCTGCAGCTCATGCAGCCGCCCAAAGCGCGCGCCGACGGCAACCGCGCCGTCGAGGTTGGCGAGATCTCTCGAGGCTTGAAGGTGCTCGCAAAAGAAATGGACATGCCCGTTATTGCGCTGTCGCAGTTGTCCCGTGCGGTCGAAATGCGCGGCAAGAAGCGTCCGATGCTTTCCGACCTGCGAGAATCGGGCTCGATCGAGCAGGACGCCGACATCGTTGCCTTCATCGACCGAAGCATGGACGAAATCGAGGCTGAAAGCGAAGATCGTCCCGACCTGGGCACCGCCCAGTTGATTGTGGCGAAGCACCGTAACGGTCCTACGCGCGACATCCCCCTGGCTTTCAACGCCGAGTTTACGCGCTTCATGGATTTCATCGACGATTCGCGCGCGGGCGGCTATATGTAATTCCCTTGTCGCAGGCATTCGAGGTACACTGCTTGCATGGCCGAACGTCTGACATTCATCCACGCCGCCGATCTTCATCTTGGCGCTCCTTTTCGCGGTTTACGCGCGCTTTCCGATGCGTGGGCAGCGCGCCTGCTCACGGCTTTGTCCGAAGCATACGACCGCGTGATAGAGGCCGCTCTTGCCCGCGAGGTCGACTTCGTGGTGATGGCGGGCGATATTTTCGATAACGCCCGTCCTTCGTACGGCGACTACCTGCACTTTTTTGCTGGCTTGCGCAGGCTTGAGGAAGCGGGCATACCTGTTTACCTGATCACGGGAAACCATGATCCGTATACCTCGTGGCAGCACGACAGCTTCTCGCTTCCCTCGAATGCGGTCATGCTACCGGGCGATCGTCCGGGATTCGCCCTGTACGAGCGCGATGGCCGCCCGCTTTGCATCGTGGGGGGTCGCGGGTACTACAACCAAACATGGCCGGCTGACGAGTGCATTGCCGAGGGAGTGACGCGCCGCGCTGCTGAAGAGGCACTTGTTCAAAGATACCCTGAAGTTGCCAGTGCTCCGTTCGCGGTAGGGGTTTTGCACACGGGCCTCAATCTCGATCATTTGAAAGCGCCCGTCGTGCCATCCATTCTCATGAACGCCGGGATGGATTACTGGGCGTTAGGACATATCCACCTTCGGTACGCTTACCCGTCTTTCGAAGATCCTCGCTTGGTGTTTTCCGGTTGCATTCAGGGCCGTGACATCAACGAGACGGGCGAACGCGGAATCTACCACGTTACGCTTACGGAGGGCGCGCGGAACACGATAGAGCCTATTCCCACGGCAAGCGTCGTATGGCAGCGCATGCGGGTGGACGTTTCCGATTGCGCGAACCTTCCGGCGGTCACCGACAAGATCATGCGCGAGCTGTTCCGCGAAAACGGAAAAGCCCACTGCGAGGAAATGGTTTCGCGCATCACATTGGTGGGGTCGACGCATCTTCATGCTATGCTCGAGCGCGATGATATACGCGCTGACCTGCGAAAGCACCTGAACGATTCGTATCCGGCGTTTTTCTGCGACGCCCTGCTTGATGCAACGGTGGAGCCGCGCGACAAAGATGCGTTGCGTCGGGAAGGGCTGTTCCCCGCGGTGTTTCTTCAGGTCGCCGATGCCCAACGCTCGAATCCCGACGATGAGATAGCGTATCTTCAAGAGGAATTCCTTGCGAAGGGCATGCAGCTGCCCAGTGCTTGCACGCGGCTTGTGGACGAGTTGTCCGCAGAAGCCGAAAACCTTGTGCTCGATCTTCTCTCGCAAGGGGAGGACCGATGACCAGGCCTTATCTTGAGCGCGTGAAAATAGCGTCCTTCGGCGCGTTTTCCAATATGGCGGTAGGGCCGTTAACGCCGGGTCTTAACGTGATATTTGGCCGAAACGAATCAGGCAAAACAACCTTGGCTTCGTTCGTCGGCGGCGTTCTGTTCGGGTGGGAGGACGCGCGTGGTATGCGCAACACGTACAAGCCTGCGAACGCCGAACGCGCCGGGTCCTTGTTCTTCCAGGCTGGCGGAAACGAAATCGAACTCTCGCGTGGTCGTAATGCCGACGGGCTTCAAGGCGATGCTGCATTGGTGTCCGACATCGACAAAGAAACGTTCCAAACCATGTTCTCGCTTACGAGCGACGAGCTTCGCACGCTTAGGAACACATCGGACGTCACGGCGAAACTGTTAACGGCAGGGTCGGGAACCGGAGCCTCCCCCGCTCACGCGCGCTCATTGATCCAGAATCGCCTGGCTGAATACACTTCGCGCGCTGCCGGTATCGAACATTCTCTGGTCAACCTAGGCGTCCAGCAGGACGAACTGCGTGAAAAGCTGTCTTACGCCGCTGAAACGGTCGAACGGTTCAAGCGTCAGGACAAG
Organism: Paraeggerthella sp.; assembly: GCF_048427265.1. Lineage (NCBI taxonomy): Bacteria > Bacillati > Actinomycetota > Coriobacteriia > Eggerthellales > Eggerthellaceae > Paraeggerthella > Paraeggerthella sp. The sequence continues at coordinate 637 of NZ_DBFOSR010000039.1, read as the reverse complement.
GAGTTCCACGACCTTGCGCCGCAACGGGACCAGCTGCTTGCGCGTTTGGACTCGCTTAACTCCGATATAGAGGCGTTGACGGTTTGCCGCGCCAGCGTGGAAAAGATCGACCAAGAGATGGACGACCTGGAGGACAAGATCGCCTCTTTAAGGGCTGAAGAAGAAACGCTGCGACTGGAGCATCGTCTGCGCGATCGAGGGGATTCGGCCGCGCTTGTTCGCTTGACTACAACGGAAGACCGTGCGTTGCGGGATAAGATCGAGTCTTTGGCGGTCGACGAGGCGAAGTTCGAGCATGCCGTTGATCTTGCCCAGGATAACTTTTCCACTTCGAAGGCTGCGTACGAGGTACTGCTCGAGTCCGAGGACGCAACGTCTGTGCAAGGGGTGATGCGCCGCCAACGCGCAACGCAGATCGTGCTGTCCATCGCCTTGCCTCTCCTGTTCATGCTTTCCGGCGTGCCGCTTTTCATCCACGGCCGAGAGATAACCAGCCTTTCGTTCACCGTTGGCGGCATCGGCCTGATCGTTTTCGCCATCATGTTGGCTCTGGCTGCGATGGTGATGCTGTTTCGGCCTGATAAGAAGGCCGACGCAAAGGAAGAGCGTCTTCAAGATGCGCAGTGGGTTATGTTGC
>NZ_DBFOSR010000038.1:0-19216 GCF_048427265.1 Paraeggerthella sp. | reverse complement strand
TAGTCGGCCATGACGTCGTCGGGATGGACTCCCGATGCGCGCAGCAGCACGGCGCAGAGCACACCGGTGCGGTCCTTGCCGTTCACGCAGTGCACCAGCGCAGGAACGCCCTCCGCGGCAATCGATCGCAGCGCCGTGCCGATGAGCGGATACTCGCTCACGTAGCGGCGGTAGTTGCGCACCATACGCTCCCCCGGCGCGCCGTATGCATCAATCACGCCTGCCACCAGGCGCTTCCCCGCATCCTTGCGCCTGGTTTCCGCCGAAGGAGCCAGTGCGACGGTTTTCGCGCCCACCAGGTACGGCTCAGGCCGCGCGGCCACCTCGCTCTGGTTGCGAATGTCGTATATGGAACGAACGCCCAGCAACCGAACGATAACGTCGGCTTCCCGAGCGTCGATGGAAGACAGGTCGCACGAGCGAAACAGGCGCGCGCCCGCAAGCGGCCCGCCGCCTATCGCCCGAATGCGCGAAGCTCCGTAGGCTTCGGGCGCGGCGTGCGCGGAATCCGCGCCCAAGCCGTTCGGGCTTGCGACAGCCATCACGGCAGGACCTCGAATGCGAACCCCGACACCAACGAAGACGAGCGACCGTGCGCGTCCCGAGCACGGGCTTTGAGCAGATAGCAGCCCGGACGCTCGGGCGTGTACACGAAGCGCCAGTTCACGCCGCGCTCGGCCACCGCCCCCGTCGTCGCGTACGCCGTCCAGGTCTCGCCGTTGTCGAGCGAGAACTCAAGCGCAGACACCCCTTCGGCGAAGTCGTCCACGTAGCCCTCGAACACGACGGGATCGCCCACATGGTAGACGGAACGGCCGGCCTCGGCATGCGCGCTATCGTCCATGAGATTCGCTCTCCCCGTCGCGCATGGCCTTGAGCTTCGCCAGGACGGCAGGATCGATGCGCGATGCAACGGTGTTCTTCTGCGCCACCTTCGGCGTTTCGTCCAAGCGGGCGTCTTCGTAATGCATTCCCACCTCACGGCTGAAACCGTCGGCGCTCATGCGATCCACGCCGAAGCCGAAGACGGTGTCCTGGATGGTGGCATCGCTTGTGACCACGAGCGTTTCCACCTGACGTTCGCGCGCATCGTGCGCCAACTTCTCGATCACCTTGTCGGCCGACTGGCCAGCCGGGCTGAACATGATGCGCACGCCGCCGACGGTTTCCGCCTCGCCAGTGGAAAACGCGTTGCGCGCGCCATCGAACACGATGATGGCGCGCCAGTCGCGCCCCGCGTAGTTGATCACGTCGTTGATGAGCGTTTCGCGCGCGACGTTGAACGTGTCGTCCGTGTAGTCCGGGTCGGTGACCTGACGGTACCGGCTGCCCGAGCGCAACACGTTGTACCCGTCCACGATCAGGAGCTTTTTACGCTGCCGTGCCATAGCGGTGCATCGCCTGCAATCAAGCGCGGTTCTGACGAAGCCACTCGTACATGCACGCCGTGGCCGCCTGCGCCACGTTGAGGGAAGCAACCTCGCCCTCAAGCGGCAGCTTCGCGAACAGGTCGCAGTTTTCCAGCACCAGACGAGAAACGCCCTCGTGCTCGTTGCCCATCACCAGCGCGATCTTGCCCTTGAGGTTGGTGTCCCAGATAAGGTCCTGGGCATGCTCGGTGGCAGCAGCCACCCAAAAGCCCTCTTCCTTGAGGCGGTTGATGGCCTGGACCAGGTTCGACACCTGCGCCACGGGCACGTGCGCGATGGCGCCGGCCGAGCTCTTGTACGTTGAAGCTTCCACGTGCGCGCTGCGCTTGTTGGGGATGATCAGGCCGCACGCGCCCACCGCTTCAGCGCTGCGCGAAATGGCGCCCAGGTTGCCGGCGTCGGTGATGTGATCGAGGATCACCACGAGCGCACGGCCGTCGTTGTTTGCCGCAGAGGCTTCAGCCGCGCCCACGATATCGCCGATGCCCGCATAGGGAAACGGCTTCGTCTTGGCCATAACGCCCTGATGGCTGCCACGATCCGACTTGTCGTCGAGGATCTTGCGCGGAACCATCTCCACCGTTGCGCCAGCGCGCTTCGCCTTGCGCAAGATGTCCTCGATGAGGCCGTCGCGCTTGACGTTGTCGGCCATGAGGATGCTCTTGACGGGCACGCCCGTGCGCAGCGCCTCGATGATGGGGCGCTTGCCTTCTATGTAGTCAGCCATGTGGTTGCCTTTCGTGGAGGATCGCGCGATCATCTGCGCCGATCCTGGAGAATTCGATCGCTCGAAAGTGTACCACGCCGCACATGCGCCGGGAAACGAGGGGACGAAAAGCGCACAGGGCGAACGCGGAGGGCGCGGGATGTAGGCGGCGAGGTGCGAGGCGGGGCGCATGGGGGCGCGGGGCGCGGGACTGGGACCGGAAGCGCACAGCGGGGCGGGGCACAGGGTGCATGCAGCGGGCCGTGCGAACGGGGCGCCCGGGCCGCGCGAACGGGTTCCCACCCCGCTTGCGCGCGAAAAACCGCGTTCGCTGGCAGGTTTTGACGGTTGGGGGTCGTCGATTCGCTTTCGCCGCCCTTCCAGCTGAAAAGCGCTTTGCATCGTGCCTGTTCAGGAGCGCGTGGCGAATCCGGGTTGAAAACGGCCGACTTGTAGCGGGCGTCAAACGACCGCAAACCGTCAAAACCTGCCAGCGGGAGCCGTTTTTCGTGCGCAAGACGCTACCTTAGGTAGCGCTGGCAGACGGCACGCATGGCGAAAGCGCTCGCAAGCGAAACGTTCCTGCACCCCCGCCGCGCAGCCGACGCCGACAGCCTCGCGCCCGCTACTCGTCGTCGCGACGGCGCCGCAGCACGCGACGCAGGCTGCGCTTCTGTGCCGCCGTCGTGTCGCCGCCGTGCAGGAACACGCCCGACACCACGCGCTTCACCTTGCCGACGCCGCGCGCTACATGGGGCGTAAGGTCCGCCTCGCTACGCGTCTTCCAATCGTAGTACACGCTCCAGTAGCGCAGAAACACGACCGCGAACACGCAGGCAACGCCCGCGATGGGCAACGGAGCGCCCGCGTACGCCAGCACGACGAACGCAAGCGAGCCGCCCAAGCCCGCCACCGCGTAGAAGTTGCTCTGCTTGAAGATGCCGGGCGTCTCCCCCACGCAGATGTCGCGCACCGCGCCGCCACCCACCGCCGTGATGGCGCCCAGGATGATCGACAGCACAACGCCCTGCTCGCACGCATACGCCTTGCTGGCCCCGGCCAGCGCGAACAGCCCCACCGACAGCGCGTCCGCGAAGAACACCGTGGCATCCAAATGCCGGAACAATCCGCGGAAGTAGAACACGAACACGCAGATGGCAATGCAGATGACGATAAGGTCGGGGTGCGAGGTGAAGTACACGCCGTGATCCTGCATGAGCACATCGCGGATGATACCGCCGCCGTACCCGGTGACCAGGCCCAGCACAACGGTGCCGATGATGTCGAGCTTGCGGTCGCATGCGAACAGCGCGCCCGTCAGCACGCCGACGACCACGGAAAAATAATCGATGCTCCACGGCACGGTAAGCACCTGCGAGTCGGAGAGCATTTGCTGAAAAAAGGAGGTGTCCATAAGCCCCTTATCGGTCGATGCGCCTATGAAACCACAACAAGCGACGGTGCGCTAGAGGAAGGAGGTCAAAAAAGCACGATGCACGCCCGCACGCGCCCCCGTCCGCGCGCCGCAAAGGCCGAAAGAAACAAAATAGCAAAGACGAGAAGAAACTATTGGCTAAGTGCAAATATTCATGAGATGATATCATTTGCAATTTTACCGAAAGCGCGCACGACCGAGAACATGCGAAGGCGTGCCGAATCCCAAAGCAAACCGCGTAGTGAAAAAGAGGTTTCCCATGTGGAGCAGTTGTCATCCTAAGTCCGACGAAGACATGCGAGAGTGCGCGGAGCTCGGCAAGTCGCTCAACCGTTTGTCGCAGCCCACTATCCTTACGCTGCTCGCATGCTCCGACGAGCCGCTGCACGGCTACGTCATCGTGCAGCAGGCAGCATCCTCGCCCATGTTCGGCGGAAAGAAGCCCGACGCCACCGGCATCTACCGCGCGCTCAAGCGCATGGAGGAAGCCGAGCTGGTCACGTCGGAATGGGACGTGCCCGAAGAGGGATCCGCCAAGCGCCTGTTCTCGCTGACCGACAAGGGTCGCTGCTGCCTGCGCCGCTGGATCGACGCCCTTGCCTGCTACGAGCTCACGCTCGAAGAGCTGCGCGGCCTGGCCGCGTCGGCCCTTGGAATCGACCTGCCCGACGCCCCTCGTTGTTCCCACTAGCAACAAGTTGCGAAAACGCGCCGCAAAACCACGCTAGGGCCGCCGCCCCTTTCGCATAGGCTGCGGCCCGCATTCGTCGCGCATGGTGCAGTGGTCGCAATCGTCGACCAAGCTCATTTCGATAAGATCCCACCCGATAGGCTCGTAGCCAAGAGCGTCGTAGAACGCGCGACTCGAACCGCGCGAGACAAGCCTGAGCTCGCCGTGTCGGGAAAGCGCTTCGTCCATGAGGGCGCGCCCGACGCCGAAGCCCTGCCACGTTCGGTACGTGACAACCGGGTTCACGAACGCCACGCCCTCCTTGGACGTGACAACGCGAATGAACCCCACGACCTCGTCGTCTTCGTTCACCGCCACGCGCACGCCCTCGATGGAGGGAATGGCATCCATCCCCTCGGCGTTCGCGTACGAATCGAGCACCGCCTTGTCTTCTTGCCGCGCATCGCGGATAGAGAACAAATCGCAAACCACGACAACCCCCTTGTTCGTACGTACGCGGCAGGCGGGGCGAACGAACGCGCCGCACGCCCGCCTGCCGGAAAAGCCCCGCCTAGAACGGCGGCAAGTATATTTTATCCCGCGACTGAGGGATGGCCTTCTTCCCCAGCTCCTTCAACCCTTTCACCACGTCGGGCATCAAGTCCACGGGAATGCCCATCATCATCATGGAATCGTCCACATCAGACGAAGCGCGGCACCCGTAGCACCCGAACGATATGTTGATCTCGCCCGACGTCAGAGGCAGCAGCGTGGTTTCAACGCACTGGGCATTATAGCCGCTTGCATGGAAATCATGGCGATGTCCCGTGTAGTACGATGTTGCCATAGACAGCCACATCATCTGCTCGGGCTTCGCGATCACGGCCACCACGTCGGCTGCGCACTTCGCGTCGTCGAGGGGGCACACCACCGTCGCATCCACCGTACGAGGCTCCAAGCAGGGGCGCTCGTGAACCATGCGCTTCGCCGCCTCTACAGAATCCAGCTTATGGAACAGGATGTACAGCTCCCCCGACGCAAGCTTCTCCGGCATGGGCGTAAGACCCAGAATGGACGTTCCGTCTGGGCACGCATGGCGGTTCGCGGGCATCATGATCGACGCCCCGCGGCGGGCGGCCATGAGCGACTGGCAATAGCGCAGACGCTGCTCGGGAAGCGGCACGTCGGGAAGCGGTTCCCCCGCCTTGATAAGGGAGATGGCCACAGGATGCCAGCGCAATCCCAGGATCTCGCGCATCGTATCGGCCCATTCCTTGTACTGGGCTTTCACGGCCTCATCAAGAGGCGGCGCCATCTCCCGATCGGCCTGGGCCGCACGCGCAGCGGCCGAGGCTTCGATGCGGATCGCATGCGCCGGGCACTGTCCCGCGCACGTCTCGCAGCCCCAGCAGTCGTCCAAGCGCAACGCCTGAGGAACGCCTTCCACCAGCTCGAACACGTTCACCGGGCAAAACGCCTCGCACAAGCCGCACTGCGTGCACAGCCTTTGGTCAACATGGATAGCGTAAGCCACCTCGTTGCTATTCGTCATATCAGCGTCCCTTCCATAACCTCCGCGCGAAACCGAAAACCGGCCTTCGAGCCCGTCGCGCAACCTTACCGCAGCGATTCCTTGCACCAAGGCGGATACACCCTTCGCCCGCACGAGTCCGTCAAGTGATACGAGCAGAACGGAATCGCGCGACCATCGGGAACCGTGACCATCATGGAGCATTCGCGCAGCCGCTGCGTGTCCATGGACACTGCGTCCATGTAGTTCATGACGATCACCGAAAGCCCGCTTGTCACCTCGACGCCCTTCTGAGCCAGGATGTCCAAGAACACCGAGCCCTGCGGGCTGTCGGGCGAGTACCCTTTGCGGTACTCTTCCATCGTCATCGCCCTGGTAGCCGGGTAGAAGCCCGACGGATGCGGCGCAACGCCCCGGGGAGGATCGCCGTGCACGAAGAACACGCCGGTGTCGCACAGCGGGTTCGAGCATCCGAGCGGCCATACGTCGCGCGGGCCGATGAGCCCTTCCGACTGCTCGGCCAGCTTGAATATCACGTCCCCCGAGCTCATGGGCAGGGCGCGCTCCGCGTCGAAGCGCCCCGAGGTGAACGCCGGTTGAAGCGCCAAGCCCGCCACCACGTCCGCGTTGTCCAGGCAGAAGCGCAGCAGGTCCCCCAATTGCCCATCGTTCAGGCCGGCAACCACGGCCACCGACAGCACCACCTGAACGCCCGCCTGGCGGCACCGCTCGATGACCTTCAGCTTGACGTCGAGGATGTCCCGGCCGCACGTCCCCTCGTACACATCGCCCGTCAAGCCGTCGAACGACAGGTACACCCCGGTGAGCCCCGCCTGCACCAGCTCTTCCAAATAGCCGTCGCGCGCGGCGATGACCAGGCCGTTGGTGTTGACCTCGATGCCCCAGAAGCCCTTTTCGCGACCCATGCGGATGATCTCGGGCAGATCCTTGCGGCACGTCGGCTCGCCGCCCGTGATCTGCACGGCGCCGTCTGCGCCCACCGCGTTCGCGATCACGTCGTACATGGCCTCGATCTCGTCCATCGTAGGATCGCCCTCGCCCGTTTCCGCGCTCATGAAGCACACGGGGCAATGCAGGTTGCAGTTGCGCGTGACCTCGATTTCCATGAGCGTTGCGCGACGCGCATGACGAGAGCATGTGCCGCAACCAAGCGGGCACGGCGCCGAAGAAGGAATCGTGCCGCACGGCGACGTCTTGGGAAACGCGAGCGAGCGCAGCCATTCGTAGTGCGCGGCATCGGGCCACATGCGCGTAGCAAGCCTGCCGTGATCGGGACAGATGCGCTCCATCCACACGACGCCCTCGGCGTCGGCGTACACGTCCGCGGGAAGCTCGCGCAAGCAGTCCGGGCACAGCGCCGTGGTCTTGTGCAGCGGCGCGTGCTCGCTTCCTCTTGTTTTTTGCTCGTTCATCAGGTCTTCTTACTCGTCGATGTACTGACGGGGATCGTGCTCGTCGTTCGGAGGCGTGGCAACCCGGATGCCCATGAAGTCGACCCAGTCGAGCACGCGCTGCGGCACGAACAAGCCGGGCTGGTACGCGGCCGACTGCTTGATGGCGCGTATGCACGAGATGGCGTGCGCAAGGTCGGTCGATTCGTCGATGTCGGACACGGGGGACAAATAGGCGCAGGGCACGTCGCGGTCCTGAAGCTTGGCCATGTAGCCGTCAAGCGCCGGAACCCCGTCGGTGTTGTAATAGACGCTTTGATGGTTCACGGGCGTGTTGTGGCTGTACCCCACCAGCGACGTTCCGCACTCCTGGCACGGCGCCTGCACGAAACCGGGCTTGCCGAGCGCCTGGAAATAGTCGAGCCATTGGAACGACTGGATCACGTGGGATTTGGGCAAGGTGGGAATGTCGCCGCCCACGGACACCACGTGCTCGTAGCCCAGATCGAAAAGCTGGCGAAACGCGTCGTCGAAATGGTCGTCGAACGTCGCGCCCTTGTCCGTGAGGTAATGCACCTCCATCGGCCACGGACCGATGGCGTCGTACGTTTCCTTCATAAGCTCCACGTTCGACGCCGGCGTCGTGGACACGAAGAAGTCGTAGGTGACCTTGTCGACGCTTGGGTCGGCCTCGACGGCAGCGTCGTTTTCAAGCTGCATCTCGATGAGCGCGTGCATCGAAAGCTCGCTCACGTCGTACAGGCTGCGCTTGAAGAACTCGGCAGCCTGCTCGGGGGTGAGAAACCCGCCTCGCTCGGTGGTCAAGCGCGTCTTTACCATACCCGGCACCGGAGGCTTGCTGAACAACAGCAATGCTTGCTTCTTCTCCGCCATGGGGACATTCTCCTTCTCGTCGTGTTTCTTTTCGTTATAGATCAGCTGTTCACGGCCGTCCGATCAATCGGGCTTGCCGACGCTTTCCCCCGTCGGCCGCTCCCAGCTTAGAACTCTGTCAACCTTTCGCACTACGCAGTCGACGGCGTTGTAGCACCATGTGCCGATCATCGGCTCTTCCGGCTTGCACGATGTGAGGCAGTTCACGTTCGACTCCCAGATGCCCCCGAACGCAGGAGCGCCCGGCTCCCATTCGGGATGCCACCAGCCGTAGTCGACGTTCACAAGATCGTCGCGCATGCGCGCGACGGCCAGCACGAAGCAAGCAGAGCCGTTGTCGGTGGCAACCTCCACGCAATCGCCCGGAGCCAGCCTCAGGCGCTCGGCCGTAGCCTCGCTCATCTCGGCCACCGGGTACGGCGACTTCTCCCTGAACGATGCGTTGTTGAAGTACATCGACGCGTTGTAAGGCTGCTTGCGCGAGCCGGTTATCATCGCCACATGCGCCGCCCCCTTCGCCCGGGCGTCGTCGAGCAGTTCTTGCGGGCACAAGGTGATCGGCCTGGTCGGCGTGGGCAAGCGGGGGCCGCCCAGCCGCGGCAACAGCTCGCTCGCCAGCTCCACCTTGCCCGTCGTGGTTGCGAAGCCCTGAGGACGACCATCGGGGCCGAGCAGCTCGTGCTTTGCGTACGCGGGCTGCTGCCAGTACGTGCCCAGATCGCAGAACGCATCCCAGTCCACGCCCGCGCGCGCAAGCTGCGCCGCGAAGGCGTCGGCCAACGTCTCTTCAGGCCACGCGTCCTTTTGCCCCAAGCGCAAGCCCAACTCTCGAAACACGTCGTAGTCGCACCGTCGCTCGTAGTAGGGAGGCACCGCGGCGGGACCGCCGTAGCCCATGTTCGCCACGCCGCCGTGCACCTGCAGCACGGGCCGCTCGATGGCGCCGGCAATCGGCAGCACGTAGTCGGCGATGCTCGCGGTGGGCGTCATGTAGTAGTCCAAAACCACCAGCAAGTCCAGCCCCATGAACGCTTCGAAGACGCGATGCGTGTCGGCGTACGTCAGAAGCGGGTTCGTGGCGTTCACGATAAGCGCGCGCACCGGGTACGGGTCGCCGACCTCCATGGCGCGCAGCACCAGATGCGGATGCGCCGAGGTCAGGTAGCGCTCCGGAAGCGTGCGTCCCAGCCGCTCCGTAAGAGGGCGAACCAAGTCGTAGCCGTCGAAGCACTGAAGCGGGGTGTGCGGCGTGTTCAAGCAGCGCGCGCGATGCTCCGGCTTCAGAGCGTCGGTCATCTCGAGTTCCATCTCGGAAACGAAGTCGGGGGCGTCGGCAAGAACGCAGGATCCCGGCTTGTCCACATTGCCCGTGACGGCGCGCAAGCAGCAGATCGCGCGGTGCGTCGGCGCGACGTTCGCGCCCGCCTGGTCGATGCCGCGGCCCGAAACGAGGGCGGCGGCTCCGGCCTGCGCGAACAGGCGCGCGGCGCGCACGATGTCGTCAGCCGGCACATCGCACACGCTGGCCACGTATTCGGGCGTGTAGTGCCGTACGCATGCGGCCAACTCGTCGTAGCCGAAGCACCAAGCGTCCACGAACGCGCGATCGACCAGGTTCTCGGCAATGATCACCTGCAGCAAGCCCAAGGCCAGCGTGCAATCGGTTCCCGGGCGAACGGGCAGCCACAGATCGGCGACGGCTGCGGCTTGCGTGCGCCGCGGATCGACGACCACCAGCGGCGCATCGGACTTCGCGAACCGCAGCACGGAGCGCCAGAATGCCGAGTTGTCGGATTCCGCCGGGTTCGTGCCCCAAAGAAACAGGCATTCCGTAACACCCGGAACAATGTCGGCCTCCACCGTCCACCCGAACGTCAGAGCGTCCATCCAGATGCGCGGGTTCCAGCAGATCTGCCCGATGCCCATGTTGTTCGGGCTTCCGAACAGGTTCATGAAACGATGCAGCGGCCAAAACGAAGCGTGCGGGCCGCCGATGGCGCTGGCAAGCGTTTCCGGGCCGTGCTCGGCAGCAAGCTCCTGCAACCGCGCCGCAATATCGTCGAGCGCATCGTCCCAGCTCACGCGCTCCCACTTCCCGCTGCCGCGCGACCCTGCGCGCCGCAACGGGTAGTTCACCCGATCGGCGCCGTCGAGGGCGTCCAGGTTCATGCGCCAGCGGCGACATCCCGCAAGAACGCGAGCATCGTAGGGATAGCGCGCAGGATCGGGGTCGATCTTCACCACGCGCCCGTCCTCGACCGTGGCGAGAAGCGCACAGCAGTATCCGCAGTAATGGCAGTTCGTAGGCTTGATTTCCGTGGTCACGAGATCACCTCCGGACTCGTTTCGACGCGCTGGCCAGCGCCGGCGGCGCAAACGGCCTCGGGCGCACCGAGAGACGCGAACGCCCGCGAACTCGATGCGCCCTCCACGGCATCAAGAGCGTCGTCGAAAAGAAACCGGAGTTTCATGTACGAATCGGCTCGATTCCAATCGATGCGCCAATCGTACAAAAGCTCCAGGTAGTGAAACGCCGAGATCGGCGCCGCAAACGTTTCCAACTGCAGCGCGCAGCTCATGCACGCCACCACGAACGCGCTCGATCCGGCCGCACGAGCTTCCTGGCCATGACGGCGCGCGGCGTCGTCGGCGCGATCGAACTTCCCAACCGCCCGCAGCAACGACCCGCAGCAGTACGAGCGCTTGCGAATATGAGCCAGCTCAACCACAAGGTCGGCGGGCATGAGCGCGCGCACGCCATCGGCGAATTCCCCGGTATCCCGATCAGGGCACGAGTCGTGCACGCTCGCGCGCACCTCGGAAGCCGCGACTCCCGTCTCTTGCGCCAGCAGGCGCCGAGCAACGCCTTCGTCGATACGGTAGCCCAGATCGGCCAGCACCGCAGGCAGCGCGACAGCCTGGATGCCGGCCGTACGCTCGTCGGCCGCAAGCGCGGCGCGCAGGGCCTGCACGCAATTGGGGCAGGCAGCCACGATGCGCTCGACTTCGGAGGAACGCAAACTTGCGCGCAGCTGCTCTTCGAACGAAGCGCGCACGGCGTCTCCGTCGGGTTCGTACGACAGTATCTTCCCGCAGCACAAAAGCGAGACGCCGTCGACGCAACCCGCATCCGAAAGAGTGTCGTACACGGCGTTGACCAGCGGCAATCCGTAGTTGATCAGCGAACAACCGGGAAAGAACACCGAAGAGCACGGGCGCGGATCGCCCGGGACGCGCTCAACCGCGATCTCAAGTTGCGGGAACCCACACGAAACAATGCTTCGCGCCAGGGCGTCTTCGAACACGTACTCGCTCATGCAACCCTCCCCCGTCCTCTCCATCGTCTATCCCCTCCGGTCAAAACCGCGCATCCGGGCTGCAGGCATCCTTGGAAGCCCGCAGCCCGGCGCGGGCGAATTTAGAATTGGTTATCGCCGTACGTCCACTTGGAAATGAACTCCGCGTCCTTTTTGGCAACGCGATTGTAGTAGCGGTTCTCGCCCGGAATCTCGGCACGATCGTCGGTGTTGACCACCATGAAGCGCAGCAGGCAGCCGCCGCACAGCACCAGGATGGGAGCCACAACCTGAGCAGCCGGCGAATGGCCGCCGCCCAGGTACATAAGCAGCGGCGCCACCAGGCCCAGGCCCACCATGCCGACCCAGAACAGGCCCGCATACGAGCCGCGCACCCAACGACGAGCCGCCGCCTTGGCGGTCACGTTGCCGGCGCCCGCGAACGACAGAACCATGGTCAGCAGCACGATGAGCTCGGCAATGACCAGCACGATGTCGGCCACGTGCAGGATCCCCAGCACGACCTCGGACACGACGAACGACTCCAGCGAGAACGCCGCAGGCCAACCGCCGATGGACAAGACGATGGCGGCGCAGCCCGTCGAGATGGCCGAAATGGTGAACAACACGGGAAGCGCCGGGGTCGCCCAAAACGCATGGGCTTTCAACGTGGACAGCATGATGCCCGTGTACATCATGATGCACAGCCCGAAGAACCCGGCAACCAGCAAGGAGAAGTCGGCGGCGGGCTTCAGAAGATCGGACAGGCCGGCAAGCACGGGCAGCGCGTCGCCGACGAAGGCGAGGAAGAACACCAACGCGAACACCGAGGCGATGACCAGGAACGTCGCGCCCCATTTGATGATGGACTTCGACGTTGTCCACACCCTCCAGAACACGCCCGGCTGGCCAAGGTCGACGATCAGGAACACGCAGCCCAGGGCCACGCAGCCCAGGGCCACGAGCACCGGAAGCGCGAACACTTCCGCATGACCCGGAACCACGAAGCTGTTGAAGATAGCAGCCAGGAACAAAACGCCGCCAGCCAAGCCGCCCAGGAACAGGTAGAGGGCGATGGGGGGCTCCCAGTAATGATGCTTCATTATGCCTTACCTCCCAAATCAGGAATATAGTAGATCTGAGGCTCGGTGCCCAGCTCTTCGAAGAGACGCTCGGTCTTCACCGATCCGATAAGCTTGGAAACTTCGCTGTTCGGATCATCGAGATCGCCGAAAATGCGGGCCTTCTGATGGCAGGTCAGCACGCAGTACGGCTGCGCGGAGGGATCGAGCTGGCGCTTGTCGCGGCAGAACGTGCACTTGCGTACGAAGCGGTGCATGCGATCCTCCAGGTGCGAGGCGTCACGCATGCCGTAGGGGCAGGCGTTCACGCACACCTTGCACGACAGGCACTTTTTGGGGTCGACCCACACGGTTCCGTCTTCGTCTTGCTGGCTTGCGCCCGACGGGCAGCAGGGAACGCACTCGGGGTTCTCGCAGTGCATGCACAGCAGCGGCTGCCAGCTCTTATGGACGTTGGGCCAGGTGCCCTGCGCGCCCTCGGTAACCACCGGGTTGTAGATGATGTCAAGCGGAAGCTTGTTCCACGTACGACAAGCAACCGTGCAGGAATGGCAACCGATGCAACGACGTTGGTCGATGACCATAACGTAACGAGTCATGTATCTATCCTTTCTTCCCGCTCGGCAACTAGTCTTCGACGGGGGCATACGACATGTCGTAGCGCTTGCCCGTCGCCTCGTCGATCAGATTTCCCGTGGCCGCGTCGTAGAGCCACCCGTAGTACGCGTCGTGGAACGCGCCGCTTTCAGGATCCAGCAACCAGCCGCTGTTCGGATCGTAGACGTACGGAAGGTCGCCAAGGACGGCGCAGCCCGCCTCCGCGTTCCAGGTCAAGTTCTCGGGAACCTCGAACGGAGCAGCCGCCGCACCGGGATAGCAGCGGACGCCCGCCACGACCACGATCTCCTCGCGATCCATCGTGTACAGCTTGCCGGTCGCGTCGTCCACAAGGCACTCGCCCGCCGCGTCGTAGCGCCAGCCGGTGTACGCGTCGTGGTACGCCTTCGTGCGGGGGTTGACGAGCCAACCCGATTCGTCAAGACGGAAATGCGTGTCCTTCTGGTACAGGGCGTTGTTCTGCCACACCCATTCGTATCCCTCGGGAACGTCCTCGGGAGGCTGCGGCTTCTCGAACGGAATAGGCTCGCGCGCAAGCTTCTGGTCGCTTGGCATGACCGTGACGCCCGGCTTAGCCGAAGATCCGGGGATGGAGAACTGGGTATCCTCCGGCTTGTACTCCTTGTCGAAATCGCCGCACTTGTACACCTTGCACATCAGGCCGCGGTTCGCCCACGATCCGCCCATCGGATCGCAGTGCTCGTCATCGACCGAGGTCAGCACGTTGACGTTCGACTCAAGGCACCCGAAGGGGTTGTTCAGATCGGCGGAGCCGTCGCGCTCGGGGAACCACCAGCCGCGCGGCGCGAACACCACGTTCGGATGGACTTCCGCCTCCACGTTGGCGCGCATCTTGATGCGGCCGCGACGCGTTTCTATCCAGCACCATTCCCCGTACTCGATGTTGAGCTTCGCAGCCAGTTCCGGGTTGATGGAGAAGTACGGATCGGGATACAGGTAGCGAATGCCCTGCATCTGGAAGTGCTCCGAATGGTGGTACGGCATGAAGCCGCCGCCCGTGGTGAGCACGATAGGGTATTCCGCAGCGATCTCCGGGGTGTCGATCTCGTTTTCGATACAGCCGATGTAGGTGGGCATGCCCGCGTAGCCAAGCTCGCGCAGGATGGACGAGTTGCACTCGACCTTGCCCGAAGGCGTCCAGAAGCCGCCGTTGGTCTTGAACTTGTTCTGATGCAGCGGCGGATAGTACATGCGATAGTAGTCGACGAAATCGTCGTAGCATTCCACGCCGGGCAGGCCCAAAGGCTGGAGAATGTGGAAGTAGGCTTCTTCCTCGGTCTCCCAAGGCCAGTTAGCGGGATCCTGGCCGCACGCAAGTCCCAGCTTGCGCCAGAACGTCATGTCGGTATGGCGGTCGTACTTGGGCTGCATGGATCGCTTCCCGCCCATGATCGAGTCGGTTGCGCCGTAGTGGGTGACGATGGTGGGCCGCTCGAGCGCGCCCGCCGCCGGGAACACGTAGTCGGACAGCAGCGCCGTGGGGGTCATCCAGTAGTCCACCGTGACCAGGAACTCGCACTTCTTCAGCGCTTCGAGCGTCATCTTGGCGTCGCCGTACGAGTTGACGGGGTTGCTGGCGTTCACGATGAGCGCGCGCACCTGGTACGGGTCGCCCGTGATGATGGCCTTGAAAACGCTGGGGCCGTGCGCCTCGCAGAACCACTCGGTGGGCAGCGTCTTGCCCCACGTGCGCTTCGCGTTGTCGGAGATAAGCTGGTAGCCGGGCCACGAGGTGAGCTTGAACTTGTTGGAGCCGATCTGCTTGCCCTTCTGCTCTTCGGGCAGGTACTCGTTAAGCTCCATCTCCTCGTCGGTAAGGTAGTTCAAAGCGGGGCCGGGCATGCCGTCGCCGCCGGGAACGTCCAGGTTTCCGCAGATCGCGCGCATAAGGGCGATAGCGTGGCTGCCGGTGGTGGAAGCGCGACCGATCTGGTCCCACGTGCAACCCCATTGGATGCAGCCCGGCGTGTTCATGGCGTACAGGCGCGCGGCCTCGCGGATCTTGTCAGGCTCGAGCCAGGTGATGGGGGCGGCCCATTCCGGCGTGTACTCGGCGACGTGCTCTTGAAGCTCGTCGAAGCCGTCGCACCACTCGCCCACGAAATCGTAGTCGACAAGACCCTCGTAGATGATGGTGTGGAGCATGGCGAGCGCGAGCGCCGCATCGGAGCCGGGACGCAGCGGCAGCCACAGGTCGGCTTTGGAGGCCGTTTCGGAATACCGAGGATCCACGACCACGATCTTCAAGCCGGCTTTCTGCAGGTCCGTGTAGCCGTTCATGCCGCCTAGCGTGGAGGCGCCCGGGTTCATGCCCCAGAGGATGAGGCACTTCGCGCCCATGAGGTCGGTTTCGAACGGCGACCAACCCGCCACGCAGGTTTCGGCCATGAACGTGGGGATCCAGCACAGCAGCGCGTTGTGGAACCCGTTCGGCGTGCCGAACTGATTCAGGAAGCGGCGGCGCGCCCAGTCGTCGGTGCGCGTGGTGCCGCCCGCGGAAGCTACCGCTTCGGCGCCGCTTTCCTTCTTTATCTGGTTCAGCCGATCGGCAACTTCTTGGATGGCCTGGTCGTACGGGATCTTCTCCCAGTTGCCCTCGCCCTTGCCGCCCACGCGCTTCAACGCATGGTTGATGCGGGCGGGGTGGTTGACGTGCAGCAACGCGCTGGTGCCGCGACAGCACAATCCGCCTTGGTTCGAGTAATCGGGATCGCCCTCGATCTTGATTACATCGCCGTCTTTGACGTAAGCGAGCACGCCGCAGTTGGCATGGCAGAAATAGCAGAGCGACTTGACCATGGTGACACCCTCTTGATGGATGTCCACCTCGGTCGATTCGGTATCCGGGCACACAAGGCCCTTGAGACCGCTCGACGTCTTGGAAATCTCCGTCATCTACCTTCCCCTCTTCTTCTCGTCCGTTTTCCTCACCGTTTAACCCTGTCGTACCGTTCGCATGATTATGCGCGGGAGCTCCGCTTGGCATGAACGCTCTCGCTCGCGCGGATCATCCACGCCAGTGTATAAAACGCCCGTTCCATCCACATCACCCCGGAAGCTCTAAATTCCGCCAGCGAGTAAGCCCGCTAGTATTAGTTGATCGGACCTCGATTTCCGCGTCGACCGCTCGCCTGGGCATTCCGCGCGCTCCCGGGGACATGGCACGGCTCCCCTGGATCGAACCGGCGCAGCAGCAGCTCGTCTTCTTCAACCGCCAATCGGCATCGTGCTTCTCGTCTTCTTTAGTTGCTCGATGCCAACAAGTAGTAGATTAGATCTGCTAATTGATTATAACCATGCATAAAAGCATGTGCTACCCCGATAATGGATTTTTGCATCCCCGACGATCCAAAAAAGAGGATAGACGATGCAAAGAATCCGCCCCTATCGGGTACGGCCCGTCGCGGGACCCGAGGAAAGCCCGCCGCAAAAGCGATATCATGAAGCGGTGGGCACGACGAACAATCAAGGAGCAGCGATGGAAAAAGGGACGCATACGTTCACGTTCATGGGCACCGCCGCCGGGTGCGGCATACCGGCCTTCTTCTGCGACTGCCCTGCCTGCAACGAGGCTCGTCGGAACCCGCGCGCGCGGCGCGGCGATTGCGGCGTCATGGTGCGGGGCGCGAACGCCGACGGCTCGCCAGGCAGGACCGTGCTCATCGACACGCCGCCCGACGTGCGCCATCAACTCATCCGAGAGGACGTGCGCACCGTGGACGAACTGCTGTTCACGCACGCGCACTTCGACCACATGGGCGGTCTGGGCGAGCTGGAGTACCTTGTGCAGCTTGTGCGCAAGGCGGCGCTGCCCACGTACGGCAGCGCCGCGACGCTCGAAGGCATCGGCCGGGAGTTCCACTACATGACGGGCTGCCTGGACATGCGCGAGATTCAGCCCTACCAGTGCATCGAGCTGGACGGAGCGCGCTACACGGCCCTGCCGGTGACGCACGCGCCCGGCACGTACGGATACCTTATCGAAACCGAGGAGACCCGCCTGTTCTACGCGTCGGACACCGGCAAGCTGCCCCCTGAAACGGCCGAGCGCGTGAGAGGCGTGGACATCATGGCCATGGACGCCACGTTCTGGAAGCGAAACTGGTCGCCCGACGACCACCACAGCGTGCAGGAGTGCATCGAAGAGGGGCTGGGGCTTGGCGCCAAGACGCTGTACCTCACGCATTTGGCCATGCACTACGACGAGCCCGTCACGCTTGAAGAGCTGGAGAACTACCTCGAGCAGTACGACGGTCGCGTGAAGCCCGCCGCCGACGGGCTGTCGCTTTCGATCTGACCTCGCTGTTTTCAAACCACCGCCCCGAAGGAGCACGTATGACGAACCAACCTCTTCCCCGCCCCGCGAAAACTATGAAAGCCGTCGTTTGGGACGGCGAGAGCCTACAGCTGGCCGATCGGCCCCGACCGCGCGTAGAGGCGGCCACCGATGCCGTGGTACGCGTTACGCGATCGAGCATTTGCACGAGCGACCTGCACATACTCCACCATGCGGTACCGCGGGCCGTGCCCGGCACCGTGCTGGGGCACGAATTCGTGGGCGTAGTGGAATCGGTGGGCGCAAGCGTCGAGCGCGTGAAGCCCGGAGACCGCGTGGCCGTGAACGTGGAGACGTTTTGCGGAGAGTGCTTCTTCTGCAAGCGCGGCTACGTGAACAATTGCGAACGGGGCGGCTGGGAGCTGGGATGCCGCATCGGCGGCTGCCAGGCCGAGTACGTGCGCGTTCCGTTCGCGGACAACGGCTGCACGCCCATCCCCGACAACGTGACCGACGAAGACGCGCTGTTTCTGGGAGACATTTTGGCAACGGGCTATTTCGGAGCCGAGATAGCCGAGATCGAGCCCGGCGACACCGTAGCCGTTATAGGGGCCGGGCCGGTAGGGCTGTGCGCCATGATGTGCGCGCGATTGTACGGCGCGGCGCAGGTGATCGCGTTGGAAGTGGATGCCGAACGCAGGACGCTGGCCATGGAGCGCGGGCTGGCGGATGCGGCGATCGACCCCGCCGATGCGGCGACGGACCCCGAGCAAGCCGTGCGCGCGTTGACCGAAGGGCGCGGCGCAGACGCCGTCATCGAGTGCGCCGGTGCATCGGAAACGTTCGAGCTTGCCTGGCGCGTGGCCAGGCCCAACGCCGTGGTGTCAGTCATGGCGCTGTACGAGGAGGACCAGGTGCTGCCCCTTCCCCGCATGTACGGCAAGAACCTGGTGTTCAAGACCGGCGGCGTGGACGCGCATTGCCTGGACCGCGTGATGAACCTGATCGCTGCGGGGCGGTTGGACACCGGGATTTTGATCTCGAAGCGCTTCCCGCTGAACGAGGCGCTTGAGGCGTACCGCGCGTTCGAGACTCACGAAGACGGTTGCCTGAAGGTAGTGCTGACTCCTTACGAGGAGTAGGGAGCGGTTTGGCGATCATGATGACGACAACCGCGAGCCCGACGTCGCGGTTCGCCACTGGGGCGTTTTCGCTGCGCCTTCACCCGAGCCGTGTCAATGCTGGTCTAGCACGGAGAAGTCGGTGCTTAGGTACAAAATCCCCGGTCTGCGCTCTTGGGCAAGGGCTTTCGACAACTGTCGAATCCGCTGCATCTCGGTGAGCTGGCTCGTTGATGCAAGCGCACAAAACGAATGCAGGCGATGAGCAGATCCAGCAGCGCAGACCCGTGATTTTGTACCGCGGATGGGTCGGCCTCCATGGCAAACCAGCTTCCGGTACGCCGAGGGCTTCCACGACCGAAAGACAGGCGAGCGCGCTTGGCTACGACACGGTCCACGTGCCCAGCAAGGCCAGGTGGTCGGTGCCGCTCACGTTGACGGTCTGCAGGGAGCCAACGGACATGCCGCTGTTCTTGGAGTAGACGATGTGGTCGATCTCGATCATGGGAGGCACCGGGAACATGGCGTAATCCGGCTCGGACGGGTACGTCATGTGGAAGCCCTCCCCCGCTTGCTGCGAGGCGTCCACCAGCGTGTCGCCGAGCATCTTGCGATAGCGCGAATGATCCCATGTGGAGTTGAAGTCGCCCATGATCAGGTATTCGTCGTCGTACTGGCGAAGCGAGCTCAAGTTGCGCAGGCTTTCGTTCCAGAATCCCCGCGT
>NZ_DBFOSR010000037.1:0-4566 GCF_048427265.1 Paraeggerthella sp. | reverse complement strand
GCCGCGCGGGCGATGTCGGGCGGCATGCGCAGCACGCCCGGCTCCCCTTCGACCTCCGCGTCGAACACGCCGCCCGTGATGAACAGCTTCACGTGGTCGCACGCGTGCGCGAAGCACGTGCGAACGATCTCGCGCGCCTGCTCGGGCGTGCTCGCCACATGGGCGAACAAGCCCGCGCCGTGACCGCCCGGCACGGTAACGCCCACGCCGGACGCAAGCAGCCGCGGCCCCGGGAACGCGCCTGCGTTGATGGCGTCGCGCACCTCCACGTCGGCGAACCCCGGATCGCCCACCGAGCGCACCGTGGTCACGCCGCTTGCCAGCTGCTGCTGCGCGTGGCTTCGCAGGACGTGGCGAAGCGCCCACCTGCTCACCGGATTTCCCACCACGCCGTCTATGAGGCGACCCGCGCCACCCGCGCTCAGCGGCTTGCCCGACCCGCACAGATGCACATGCGCGTTGATCAGGCCGGGCATGAGGTACGCGCCGGCCAGGTCGATTTCCTCCGCGCCCGCAGGCGGCACCGTGCTGGCTGCGGGTCCCACCTTGTCGATGCACCCGGCGTCGTCCACGACCACTGTCATGTTCGGCAAGGGAGCCATACCCTCCGTGCCGTCGAGCACCGTTGCGTGCGTGAACACGTATGCCATAGCGCGCCGCCTCCCACGGCGCGCATGCGCCGCATCCTCGTCTGCTTGAATCGATCCGCTCAGTATACGCCTGGAGCAACGCCGGAGAAAGCGCCGCAGCTACTGCGAGGCACGGCGGTCGGCCAAAGCATCGCGCTCTTCCCTCGTGATGGAAAACGCCACATGGGGCATGCGCACCCCGCGGTAGTGCTTCACCACCGTTGCATGCGGGGTCATGCCGTTTCGGCGAGCAACCGCCTGCGACGGTTCATTCGTGTCGCGAATCAAAGAATACACCTCGCGAGCACCCAAGGCGTCGAAGGCGTAGTCGCGACAAGCGATGGCTGCCTCGGTCGCGTACCCCCGATGCCAGAACGCTTTCATGAACAGGTAGCCCACCTCCATGACCTGGGCGTCTCGATATTCCTGCAACGTGATCCCGCACTGTCCGATCATGCGATCCGTCTCCTTGAGCACCACGGCCCAAAGCCCGAAACCATCGGTACGATAGCGCGCCGTCTGCCGATCGAGCCACTCCCGCACGCCAGTCTCATCGAAGGGGCCTTCGTAGGCATACATGACATCGGGGTCCTGCAAGATGATCCGAAGCGCGTCCAAATCGCCTTCGCCCATTTTTCGCAAGGTCAAGCGCTCGGTCTCCAAAATGCGTTCCATGCTCGCCCCGGAGCGGCGGTCGGCCATGATTCGGGCGGCACCCGACGTCTCGGCAGCCCGCGACAGCGAGCCCGCCGTCAACGCCTCGCCTTTCGGCACGTGCACGGCCAGGCACGAAAAGCTCGGCTTGTCGGCGGTGAACAGGCCAAGCTCCCGCGAGGCGGCGCGCACGTCGTCTTTCGACAACCCGCCGCGACGCAGGGGCGAGATCACGCCCAGCTCCGCAAGCGCCCGGAAGCCGGGGCGGTTCGCCGGATCATCGGTGGTGTTCGTGCCGTCGACCAGCACCTCGTACCCGTCGCGCGCCATGCGCTCGAGAATGGTCGAGAAGATGAACGTCTTGCATCGATAGCAGCGATCAGGCGCGTTTTCGCAGATGTCGGCGCGCGACAGGACGTCGGCGTCTATCAGCTCGAAATCGGCTCCGAGCTGGCCTGCCAAGCGAAGCGCGTCCTCGATTTCGAACGCAGGCTGAAGCGCCGTGCGCACGCCGTACGCTTTCACCTGGCACCCGGCCCGCAATGCGGCGGCAAGCAAATACGATGAATCGCACCCACCCGAAAACGCCACCGCTACGCGCGGCGTGCGCGCGAAAAAATCCTCCAAAGGCTCGACGCCCGCCTGCTGCCCGGGCCCGACGACAACGGGTCCGTCGCGGCGAGCGCTCTCGTTATCGTACGCGTTTTCGTTGTCGTACGCTGCCATGCTCCTCCTTTAGCGCTCGAACAGCTCTGCCGCGCGCGCCAGTTCCTCGACGATGGGGATATGCTGCGGGCACACGTCTTCGCACGCGCCGCACGCAATGCACGACGACGCGAGGCCGTCCGACACGTTCCAATCGTAGTTTTCCTGGGCGCGGAACTCGTCATGGTAAAGCGCCAGGATGTTGAGCGACGCGAGCGCCGCCGGAATGCGCACGTCCTGCGGGCAGTTCTTCAGGCAGTACCGGCAATCCGTGCAGGGCACCGTGGGGATGCCGTCCAGAATAGCCCGCACCTGATCGAGCAGCGCGCGCTCCTCGCTGGCCATCGGCCGGGCGTCGCGCATGATCCGCACGTTCTCCCGCACCTGATCGGGAGTGGACATGCCGGACAGAACGGAAACCACGCCCGGCAGCGACGCGGCGAAGCGCAATGCCCACGAGGCCAGGGACGCGTCGGGCTGCGCCGCGCTCAGCAGGTTTGCCGCCGCATCGGGAAGCTTCACGAGCGATCCGCCCTTGATGGGCTCCATCACCACCACGGGCAGGCCATGGGCGCGCGCAACCTCGTAGCACTTGCGCGATTCGATGGTCGGGCTTTCCCAATCGGCGTAGTTGATCTGCACCTGCACGAAATCCATGTTCGGATGAGCGGCCAGAACCTCTTCGAGCACGTCGGCTTTGTCGTGAATGGAAAAGCCCAGATTGCGAATCAGGCCCTCTTCCTTCTTCCGCGCAAGAAAGTCCCACAGACCGTACTCGTCGAACTGGGCGGTGCGATCCTCCCCCAGGTTGTGCAGCAAAAAGTAATCGAAGTAGCCAGCGCCGGTTTCGCGCAAGGACTTGTCGAACATGGCGCGCGCATGATCGGCGTCCTTCGCCAGCCACGCCGGCAGCTTCGTGGCGATCTGGAACGATTCGCGCGGATAGCGCTCGACGAGCGCCACGCGCAACGCAGCCTCGGATCTGCCGCCATGGTAGCCGCGCGCCGTATCGAAGTACGTGAAGCCCGCATCCATGAACAGGTCGACCATCTCCTTGACCTGCTCGATGTCGATCTCCTTCGACCCGTCCGAAAGTTCCGTTTCCGGCAGCCGCATGAACCCGAAGCCCAGCGGTGCCAACTCTTCGCTCGTCTGCATGTTCGTCCTCCGCACGTTCCCCCAATAAAAAAGCTGCATAACGCCTGACGAAAGGCTGTTATGCAGCTTATCGCATCATCGCGCTGCTTACACGTTGAACTTGAAGTGCATGACGTCGCCGTCCTGGACGACGTACTCCTTGCCTTCTTGGCGCAGCTTGCCGGCGTCGCGACAGCCCTTTTCGCCGCCCAGGCCCACGTAGTCCTCGTACGAGGCCGTTTCGGCCTTGATGAAGCCGCGCTCGAAATCGGTATGGATGACGCCCGCGGCCTGCGGAGCCTTCGCGCCGATGGGGATGGTCCAAGCGCGCGTTTCCTGCACGCCCGTGGTGAAGTACGACTGCAAACCCAGCAGCTTGTACGCTTCGCGCACCAAACGGGCCAGGCCGCTTTCCTCAAGGCCCATGGCCTCCAGGTACTCCTTCGCCTCCTCCGGATCCAGCTCGGCCAGGTCCGCCTCCACCTTCGCGCTGATCGGCACGGGGCGGCACCCGTCGATCTCGGGCAGTTCGGCGTCCAGCTGATCCTCGTCCACGTTGGCGATGTAGAGCATGGGCTTCATGGTCAGCAGGTGCAGATCGTAAATGGCGGCCTGCTCGTCCTCGTCAAGCCCCAGCGTGCGCGCGCGATGTCCCTCGTCCAGGCCCGCGAGCACCTTCTTGGCCACTTCGACTTTCTTGGCGCCGTCCTTGTCGCGCTTCGCTTCCTTCTCCAGACGCGGCAGCGCTTTCTCGATGGTGGCCATGTCGGCCAGCATGAGCTCGGTCTTGATGGTATCCACGTCGTTGTGCGGATCCACCTTGCCCGCAACGTGCACCACGTCGGGGTCGCCGAAGAAGCGCACGACCTCGCAGATGGCGTCCGTTTCGCGGATGTTCGCAAGGAACTGGTTGCCCAGGCCTTCGCCTTGGCTGGCGCCGGCCACCAGACCTGCGATGTCCACGAACTCGATGGTGGCGGGCACGATGCGCGTAGGATGGTCGATATTGGCCAGCGCGTCCAGGCGCGCGTCGGGCACGGGCACCACGCCCACGTTGGGCTCGATGGTGGCGAAGGGATAGTTAGCAGCAAGGCCGCCCTTGTTGGTAAGAGCGGTGAACAACGTGGACTTGCCGACGTTCGGCAGGCCGACGATACCGATGGACAATGACATGGAGTAATCCTTCTCAAGCGTTTGAAACGTATCGAACCATGATAGCAAATGAAAAGGGTCCGTGCGCCTGCGCGTACAGACCCCACGCAACCTATCAGCAAACCCATCAGCGCATGCAACTTCGCGCGCCGGACCGCGCCGAACCGCATTGTCGCCCCAAACGTACGGTTTTCGGCGTCAAAGCGTCCGTTTGGGGCGACAATGTTCCCCGGCGCGCGCCCGTGCGGGCTGGCGGCCCGCCGCCTCGTGCAGGTCGCTACATGTGAGC
>NZ_DBFOSR010000036.1:0-4625 GCF_048427265.1 Paraeggerthella sp. | reverse complement strand
TTTGCCATTATCATGCGGTTCGTTTATCATGTATAGGCTTTCGTCAAGCCGAACGTCGGGATGTGGCGCAGCCTGGTAGCGCGCCTGCTTTGGGAGCAGGATGTCGCAGGTTCGAATCCTGTCATCCCGACCATTTTTCTTTTTGAATCGGATCGGCGTCTGTGCAAGTGGCTCGCAATCTTGCAAGATCTCGGCATTCTCGTCACAAGCGCAAACGCCGTCGGCAACCGTTTCCTTCCCGTTTCGCGTCCTGTGCGCCGCGCGCGCCTTCTTGTCCTACCATGTTTTCAAATGAGCATGAGACTAGATAAGGGGCGATAGCGATGGAATCCGTCCATTCCGAAGCTGATCGTGAGTTCGGCGATCTGCTGACAACCTTGCGCGTCCGTTTCGAACAACATCCCGAGCGTCATCTTGATGCGTCATGGGACGACGTGCGTCTTCGCCTTGCGGCGGCTCCCGGGAAGCTGGCCGTCTTGCAGGCCATGGAGGCATCCGGCGGCCAACCTGACGTCGTGCGCGATCGAGCCGCTGGCGATGCGCTCGCGTTCTTCGACTGCTCGCCTGAAAGTCCTGCCGGGAGAAGAGGCTTGTGCTACGACGACGCAGCGCTTCAAGCTCGCAAGCGCAACAAGCCGCAAGGGAGCGCGCTTGGCGTGGCGGATGCCATGGGCGCGAAGATTCTCACCGAAGCTCAATACCGGGGCTTGCAGGAGGTCGGTGCGTTCGACCTCAAGACGTCGAGCTGGATAGATACTCCTGACGACGTGCGCGCTTTAGGCGGCGCGCTGTTCTGCGACCGTCGTTACAACCGCGTGTTCACGTTTCACAACGGAGCCGATTCCTACTATGCGGCGCGCGGGTTCCGCGCAATGCTGGAATTGTAGCCTTGCTGACTCAAGGGAAGCGAAGGAAAAAAGAAGCCCGATCGCGATGATCGGGCTTCTTGAGCGTTCGTGGAGCGGGTGACGGGAATCGAACCCGCGTCATGAGCTTGGAAGGCTCAGGTTCTACCATTGAACCACACCCGCATATCGCATTAAGCGCGGCGCCTATTGTACCGCAAGTTTCTCCGATGCGCGCAAAATTATCCCAGGGAATCCACGAATCCGGTCGAACCCGGCCATTGACGCGAAAACCCAAAGCGGGAATCGAGCCGCTTTCGCCCCGATGCTTGCCGTCCTGCGCAGTGGAAACCGGAAATTTTGACAGGAATCGATGCTTTTTGCCGCATGCGGAGCGGTTTGCGGCAACATCCCAATTCATCGCGCAAGAGCCATCGTCGCGAAACGCCTGCTCGAAAGCGCACCGCGACTCGGTCGAATTGAGATCGGGTCGCGGTGCACGGGGTCCTGCGACTTCGGCGCGGGGGAGGGGGCGGCGCCGAAGCCGCAGCGCAAAGATGTGCCCGGTGCGTTCGACGCCAAGCGTTTGGAAGGGATGCTTGGCGGCTGCAAAATCGTCTGCACCGGGCGAAACGGCTTACTTGCCCAGGTACTCCTTGGCGTCCTTCATTGCCAGGCGCCCGGAGTTCACGGCCCAGGCGGCTTGCGAGCCAGGTGCGAACTTGACGTCGTAGGAGTCGCCGTACAGTCCGCCTGCGTCGGAGCCTCCGGCGTACAGGCCCGGAATCACCTGGTCCTTGTCGTCGAGGACTTGTATCTTCTCGTTCACCTTGATGCCGCCGCACGTGGTGTAGAACCCGTCAGCGGTTTCGCACAGCCAATAGGGGCCTGCGTCCACCTTGTGCATGAACTTGGATCGCTTGCCGAATTCCTCGTCGGCGCTGGGGTCTTCTCCGTCCAGGCCCGCCGCGACGTCGCAGTAGGCGTTGTACTGCTCGACGGTCGCCTTGACGGCGGCGGGGTCCAGCCCGACTTTGGCGCAGAGGTCTTCCAGCGAATCGCCCACGTGGCAGCCTTCGGCTTTTTGCAGGACCTCGCGCGCTTTTGCCAGCGGCGTTCCCGGCGTGCCGAACGAGAACACTTGCCCATCGGGGCCGTCGGCTTCCCAGCGTTTCATATCTGCTTCGGTGAACAGGGCGAACGTTTTATCCTGGTTGCGTACGCACATGCCAGCGCCCGAGAAGTCGTCCAGCCAGAGGTCTTCTTTGCAGAATCGCTGGCCCTTTTCGTTGAGCCATACGGTGGGCTGCACGCCTACGGAGTACGCGTCGGTGGTCCACGTTGCCGTAACGGCTCCTATAGTGACGGGTCCGCACCACATGACGGTGCCCAGGCCTTCGGCGAATTCGGCGCCGGCGTCCTTGGCCATCTTCAATCCGTCGCCTGCCCGGCAGTCCATGCCAAGCGCCTGGATGTTCTCGTTTTTCGTTTCGGATACGCTGTAGAGCATTTCGGGGTTGTTCGCGTAACCGCCCGTGCATATCATGACCACGGGCGCTTCGACCTTCAATACGTCGCCGTTGTCCTTTTCGGCCAGAACGCCGGCCACTTTGCCGTCTTCCAGGATCAGCTTGCGGCCGAATGTGTTGAAGTGAGCTTCAACGCCTAGTTTCTCGGCCTCCTTGCCGAAGCACTGCATGAAGTAGCCGCCGGGACTGGCGTTGTCTCCCTTGTCGTAGACGTGCCATACCTTCGGACCGGCGCCGATGGAGATGTTCCCTTCGAATTCGATGCCGTGGCTTTCCAACCAATCGATGGTTTCGGACGTCTGCCCGAAGAAGTTCTCGTACAGCTTGTGCTGCGGAATCCAGTGATGGTAGTTCAGGCACGTGTTCGTGGCGTTCTTCACATCGTACGGGGCGTTGGGATTGTAGGCGCCGGCGAACATGATGTCGCCGTCTGCCTTGGTGAAATGCGTTTCCAGGGCCGTCATGCCTTCGGTTCCGATGAACGATCCGCCGTATCCGGAAAGACGCTCGATCACAACTGGCTTGAGACCCAGGTCAATGGCTTGGATGGCCGCTGCTGTGCCCGTTCCTCCCGCACCGACGATGCATACGTCCGCCTTGACGGTTTCTTTCGGCTCTCCCAGTTCGGGGATGTTCCACAAAGCGTCGCTGCCGTTTGCGGCAGGCTCGTTGCCGCCCGCTTCGGGCGCGGAAGCCGGGTCCTTGCTGCCTGTGGCGGGCGCACTCGGGCTGCAGCCGGTCAGCGCGGCTCCGGCGAATCCTGCGGTCAGAATGCCGGCCCCTGCGAGAAACGATCGACGACTCAAGTTGCTGGTTGCTTCGGACATGATGATCCTCCTTGTACGTCGCTTCCCTGAGAAGCGATTCCAGCCGCCCTCCTGCGGCGTGCCTTCAGTTTGGCCCTTCGGGATCGGGTTGCGCAATGGATTCGCGGCCAGCTAGCCGATGCCCCTTGAAACGTTTGGTTTCACCCGTTCGTACGCGGTTGGTAGTACAATAAGGTTCGATCTGGAGAAGGGGAGGGAGGGCTCCATGCTTCAGGACAGGTGCGACTACTTCATACTGGCGTACGAATCGCCCAGCTTCAGCGCTGCCGCCGCCAAGGTTCCCATGTCTCCTCAGGGATTCACGAAGGCTATTCGCAGTATGGAGCGCGAACTGGGAGTTTCGCTGTTCACCATGGATGAGGACGGCTCGCGCGTTGCCACGCCGTACGCCCATGAGTTCTACGAGTACGCCAAACGCGTGCGAGCCGAGCGCAATTTGCTGGCAGCTGCGTTCGATCGCATAGCTTCGAGCGGCTACGTCGAGCTGCGTATTGCCTGCTCGCTCGGCATCCCCGGTTTTCTCGGCTGCGATTTCTTGCAGGATTACCTCAAAACCCATGCAGACGTGTCCATATCGCTGTGCGAAATGCCCGACGCTCTGTGCGAGGCCGCGCTGAGAGAGGGTCTCTACGACATGGCTTTGACCGTCGTGCCGTGCGACGAGGAGTTCGAATCCCGGCTTCTGTACACGTCTCCCGTATGGTATTGGGTGCGCCGCGACGATCCGCTCGGCGATTGCGAATCCATCGGTCCCGAGGACCTTGCGGGCCGACGCATCGCCATGCCCGGCGACGATTTCAAATGCTACCGCGCGCTGTCGGATTGGTTCGCGCGCGCCGGAGCGAATCCGCCCGAGATCGTGAAGTACTCCGAGATTTTCTGGATATACGAGTTCGTGCTGCACGGGAGGGGCGTCGGGTTCACGCTGCCTCATTTGGCGTGTTTGGAAGTGTTCAAGGGCAACGAGGACGTGCGCGCCGTGCCTTTACGCGGATTTACGTGGGGATTCGGGGCGTCTCGTCTGAAAACGCGAACTCCCACGTCTGCTGAAGACGAGCTGGTGGAGTACTTGTGCGAGCGTGCCGCTCGTCTGCGCAAGCGATTCTGAGTGCGCAGACGAGAAGTCGGGGCACCGCTTTAGGATACGATGCCCCGCAGGTACGAGACGATGTCGTCCGATTCGTACAGCGGACGGTTGCCGATAACGAGGCAGGGGACTTGCTTCTTGCCTCCAATGCGCACAAGGTCGTTCTGGTTTCCCGGTTGCAGCGTGTCGCGCGTGTCCATGGTGATCTTGTTCGCGTCCATGAATCGTAGAACTTTTTGGCAGTACGGGCAGGATTTCTTGTAGTAAAGCGTGTGGTTTTCCAGGTAGGGCATGTGCGGCTCCTCTCGATGCGCTGAGCAAGGGCGAGCGTTTCTGT
>NZ_DBFOSR010000035.1:0-14727 GCF_048427265.1 Paraeggerthella sp. | reverse complement strand
CCTTCCTGCAGGCCGGTTCGCCGCGCGAACTCGTCGGCCGCTCCCAGGTGGATATGGCAGTAGCCTCCGGGGTTCTTGGCCAGGTAGTCTTGATGGTAGTCTTCGGCGGGGTAGAAGCCGTCGAGCGGTTCCACTTCGGTGACGATCGGCTCAATGTGGGAAGCCTGTTGCCGCAGCACGGCGGCCTCTATGGAAGGCAAGTCGGCCTCGTCTTGCCAGTAGATGCCGCTTCGGTACTGGGTTCCCCGATCGTTGCCCTGCCGGTCGAGGCTCGTGGGGTCTATCGCCTCGAAGAAGGCGTCCAGGAGCAGGTCGGTGGGCAGGATCGTGCGATCGTAGGTGACGGAAACGGTTTCCGCGTGCCCGGTGTTCCATAGGCATACGTCGCGGTAGCTGGGGTTTTCGGTCGATCCGTTCGCGTAGCCCGCAACCGTGCGCCGCACGCCGGGCAGGCGCTTCAGGTATGCCTCCAATCCCCAGAAACAGCCTCCGGCAAGGTAGAGAGTGTGCGGGTCTTCGCGTTGCTTGTCCATAGTGTGGCTCCTATCGCGCCGCCGTGCGCTCTTTGTCGCGCCCCATCCTAGCGCATCGTTGCCATTGCGGCCGTTTTCCCACGAACGCACAACGAAACCGTAACGCTGCCGTTGAGGAACGCCCTCGCAACGCACATCGCTTCTACCGTATACTGATCGTTGAAAAAAGACGATGTTTGGAGGCTTGACATGAACGAAGATCGCCCCTTGAACGAAACCTCGCAGGAGTGCAAGGGCTCCCATCCTGAGGCTATGGACGTTGCCGTGATCGGAGCGGGACCCGCCGGGCTGACCGCCGGTCTGTACGCGGCTCGCGCAGGGCTCGACGTTGTGGTGTTCGAGCGCATTTCGCCGGGCGGGCAGCTTGCCCAGACCGAGCACATGGAAAACTATCCGGGATTTCCCGAGGGAGCGGACGGCTTCGAGCTGGCGTTTTCCATGAAGCAGCAGGCGGATCGCTTCGGCGTGCGCCACGTGGGCGAAGAGGTCGTGTCGGTTGACTTCGCGCAGGAGCCCAAGGTGCTGACCACCGCGTTCGGCGAATACCGCGCGAAAAGCGTCATCGTGGCCACCGGAGCCCGCCCGCGCAAGCTGGGGCTGGAACTCGAAGATGAGCTGCAGGGTCGCGGCGTGTCGTACTGCGCCACGTGCGACGGCAACTTCTTCCGCGACAAGGAGGTCATGGTGGTGGGCGGCGGCAACACGGCCGTGGGCGACGCCATCTACCTGTCGCGCATCTGCAAGAAGGTGTACCTGGTGCATCGGCGCGACAAGCTGCGCGCTACGGCCATCTACCATAAGCGCTTGGAGGATCTGGAGAACCTGGAGTTCGTCTGGAGCGCCGCGCCGCGCAAGCTGATGGCCGACGAAGGCGCGCTTGCGGGCGTGCGCGTGGAGATGCTGAAGACGGGGGAGATTCGCGACATCCCCGTGAGCGGCCTGTTCGTGGCTGTGGGCACCGAGCCCAACACGGAGTTCTTGAAGGGGGCCTTGCAGCTGGACGAAACCGGGTACGTGGTGGCCGACGAGTCGGGCGCCACCGACGTGCCGGGCGTGTACGTAGCCGGCGACGTGCGCACGAAGTTTCTCCGTCAGGTGGTCACCGCCGTCGCCGACGGCGCGGTGTGCGCTGAAGAGGCTTCGGAGTACTTGGCGATCTAGTGCTGGTTGCTGCGAAGCGCTTTTCGATCTGCTATCATAAACCAGTTACGCAGTGGTGCCCGCTCCTGCACGGGGGCGGGCACTCGTCGCGCGCGGCGCGTGCGATCAGGTGAACCACGTTACGAAGGACAGCACACACCATGCAGGATACCGATATGCGCGAGAAGCTGGTCAAGATCATCGAGGCCTATGAGGACGTTCAGGTCAAGATGGGCGATCCGGCCGTTCTTGCTGATCAGAAGGAATACAACCGCCTGGCCAAGGAGTACGCGAACCAGGGTCCCCTTGCAAAGAAGGCGCGCGAGTACGTGCAGGCGTCCGACGATCTGGCCGCCGCCAAGGAGATGCTCTCCGACCCTGATATGAAGGAGTTCGCTCAGGAGGAGATGGCCGAGATCGAGAGCAGGCTTCCCGCTCTTGAAGAGGACATCAAGTTCATGCTCATTCCGGCCGATCCGGCGGACGACAAGGACATCATCGTCGAGATCCGCGCTGCCGCGGGCGGCGACGAGGCGGCCATTTTCGCCGGCGACCTCTACAAGATGTACGAGCGCTTCGCTGCTGCGCAGGGCTGGAAGACCGAGACCATGGACGTGTCGGCTTCGGAGGCTGGCGGCTTCAAGGAGGTTCAGTTCAAGGTCAAGGGCGACAAGGTGTACTCGGTCATGAAGTTCGAGTCCGGCGTGCATCGCGTGCAGCGCGTCCCCAAGACCGAGAGCCAGGGTCGCATCCATACGTCCACGGCCACCGTGGCCGTTCTTCCCGAAGCCGACGAGGTCGAAGTCGACATCAACGAGAACGATCTTCGCATTGACGTGTATCGCGCCGGCGGCCCGGGCGGCCAGTGCGTGAACACCACCGACTCGGCCGTGCGCATCACGCACCTGCCGTCGGGCTTGGTGGTGCAGTCGCAGGATCAGAAGTCGCAGCTGCAGAACAAGATCGCCGCAATGGCCGTTTTGCGCGCGCGCCTGTACGAGAAGATGCTGGCCGAACAGCAGGCCGCCGAGGGCGCCGAGCGCTTGGCTCAGATCGGTTCGGGCGATCGTTCCGAGAAGATCCGTACCTACAACGGCCCGCAGGACCGCGTGACCGATCACCGCATCGGCTTCAACGGCACGTACAACGGCGTGCTGCTCGGCGACGGCCTGGGCGACGTGATCACCGCGTTGCAGGCCGCCGATCGCGCGCAGAAGCTGGAAGCTGCGGTTTAGGTTGAGCGACGTTTGGACTATCAAGGCCGCCCTTGATTGGACGGTCGGCTATCTGGAGCGCAAAGGCGACGAGAACCCGCGCATTTCTGCGCAATGGCTTCTGTCCGAGGCCACGGGCCTGAGCCGCATCGAGCTGTACGCGAACTTCGACCAGCCCTTGTCCCTGGACGAGCGCGACGTGCTGCGCGGTTTCGTGGCGCGTCGCGGCGCCGGAGAGCCCTTGCAGTACATCACCGGCGAGGTGGGGTTTCGCCACATCACCGTGCAGGTGCGCCCCGGGGTGCTCATCCCGCGTCCCGAAACCGAGGTGCTGGTGAGCGAGGCGCTGTCGCTCCTGCCGCCGGCGCCGAAGCGCGTTGCGGCCGATGCTTGGGCGGAAGAAGCGCTTGAAGCCCCTCTTTCCGAAGCTGCTGCCGATTCCGCTGACGAGCGGGATGCCTCCGAAGATGCGCCCGATGCGCAGGTTCCTGCTCCCGAGTTGCTGGTGGCCGATTTGTGCACGGGGTCGGGCTGCATCGCGTGCTCCATCGCGTTCGAGCATCCGCTTGCGCACGTGGTTGCCACGGACATCGCGCCCGAAGCCGTTGCGCTTGCCGGCGACAACGCGCGGGCGCTCGGCTTGGACGAGCGAGTGGAGGTGCTTGCGGGCGATCTGGGGGAATGCGTTCCTTCTTGCATGATAGGCGCGCTTGACCTGGTGGTTTCCAATCCGCCGTACGTGCCTACGGCGGTGCTGGCCGACATTCCGCGCGAGGTGGCCGACTTCGAGCCGGAGCTTGCCCTTGACGGCGGATCGGACGGCTTGGACGTGCTGCGCCGGTTGTTGCCGTGGTGCGGCGCTGCGCTCAAGCCTGGCGGTGCGTTCGCGTTCGAGCTGCACGAGGGGCATTTGGACGAAGCGGCGGCCCTGGCGCGCGAAGCGGGCTTTCAGGATGTGCGCATCGTGCGCGACCTGGCGCAACGCCCCCGCGTTTTGACCGCGCGCAAGGCGGATGCCTGCAGCTAGCCTGCGACGGCATGGCGGCACGGCGGATCGCGGCGCGCGCATGCGAGGCGGCTGCTTCGCTATAATGGTGCGAAACCAAGGGAAGGGGTCGCCATGCTGGAACGAAACATCTTGGACGATAATCTTACGCTTTCGGCGTACACCATGCGAAAGCGCCTGGGCGATCGGCGCCCGCGCATCGGCTTGATTCTGGGCTCGGGCTTGAATCCGCTGGCTAACGAGATCGCCGATGCGGAGTTGATTCCCTACGTCGAGGTTCCGCGCATGAACACGAGCACGGCGGAAGGGCACGTGGGCAGGTTCGTGTGCGGAACGCTGGGCGGGAAGTGCGTGCTGGCCATGCAGGGCCGCCTGCACGGCTACGAAGGGAACTCCTCGCAGGAAGTGGCGTATCCGGTGTGGCTCATGCAGCGTCTCGGCGTCGATACGCTCATCACCACCAACGCCGTCGGCGCGCTCAACGTGAACTACCAGGTGGGCGATTTCTGCATCATGTCCGACCAGATCAACTTCACGGGGCGCAACCCCATTGCCGCACCCGATCCGGCCAACCTGTCCGATAGATTCTTCTCCATGTTCGACGCGTTCGACCCGCAGTTGCGCTCCATTGCCCATGATGTGGCGGCTGAGCGGGGGATACGCGTGCAGGAAGGCGTGTATTTGGGCTTGCTCGGCCCAAGCTTCGAGACGCCGGCCGAGATTCGCATGTTCCGATCATGGGGAGCCGACACGGTTGCTATGAGCGTGTGCGAAGAGGTTATAGCCGCGCGCCATGTGGGCATGCGCGTGCTGGGCGTGTCGCTTGTCTCGAACATGGGATGCGGCATCGGGGGCGCAAGCCCCACCGGCGTCGAGGTGCTCGATGTGGCGAAGACGCGCGAAGCCGATTTCGCGCGTCTGATCACGGGCGTGATCGAACAGTTGTAACAACAGTGAATCCGCGCGCGTCAAGCGCTTTGGAAACTCGGCGGGAACCCGTCGGGCAGGCGTTTGGCGCACCGTATCGTTTGGAAGGAATCCATGGACCATCGGTTGAAGCTGCATGTGCTGGCAAGCGGCAGCTACGGTAACGCTGCCGTGATCGAGGACGCCGCTACGGGTGCGGGCGTGCTGGTTGATTGCGGCATCTGCAAGCGCGACTTCTTCGCGCGCGTCGACGAGGCGGGATTCGACCCGGCGAACCTTGCAGCCGTCCTGATCACGCACGACCACGGCGATCACACGAAGGGCCTGGGCGTGGTGCTGCGCGGTTTGGCGAAGCAGGGAATTGCTCCTGCCGTGTACGTGAACAGCGCTGTTCGCCTTGCGAGCAAGGAGATTCGCGCGCTCGAGGGAGCATGCGACCTGCGCGCTTTGGCGAACGGCGATGCGCTCTCGCTTGCGGGGATGAGCGTGCATGCGTTCGCCACCTCGCACGATGCGGCTGCGTCGTGCGGGTTTCGTTTCGAAAGCTCGGACGGCGACGCGCTGGGGTTCGTGACCGATACCGGCATCGTGACGGGCGAGGCGCACGAGGGCCTGTCCAACGTGCGCATTTTGGCGCTGGAGAGCAACCATGACGTGCGGATGCTGCAAGAGGGGCCGTACCCGTATCCGGTCAAGCGTCGCATCGGGTCCGACGTGGGCCACCTGTCGAACGTTCAGGCGGCCGACGAACTGGATGCATTGCTGTGCGCGCGGTTGGAGCAGGTGGTTGCCATGCATATCTCGCAGAACAACAACACGTACCGTCTGCCCGAGGAGTCTTTGGCTGCGGTGGTGTCGCGCGCGTCTCATGGTGCGACCGTGCAGGCGGCGTACCAGGGAATGCTCGTGAGCGTGGAGTAGACGGGTTTGCTCGCCGCAGCCGCTTTGCGTCGGTGGGCGCGCAGGCGGCTGCGGTACGATTGCTTCGTGCGGCTTACTCGCCGTCGAACAACTCGGTGGAGAAGTAGCGCTCGCCCGTGTCGGGCAGAAGCGTGACCACGGTCTTGCCGGCGCCGAGCTTGCGGGCAAGGCGGCGCGCGGCGGCTACGTTCGTGCCCGACGACACGCCGCAGAGCAGGCCTTCCTGGCGAGCGAGGGCACGAGCGGTGTCGAGGGCCTCTTCGTCCGAGACGATGCAGATGTCGTCGTAGATCTCCTGATCGAGGATGGCGGGGATCAAGCCGTCGCCGATGCCCATCTGCAGGTGCGTGCCGATGCCGCCTCCGGAAAGAATGGCGGCGTTTTCGGGCTCGACCGCCCATATCTCCACGTCGGGGTACAGGCGCTTGAGGATCTGTCCGACGCCGGAAATGGTTCCGCCCGTGCCGATGCCGGAGCAGAAGCCGTGAATGGGGCCTTCGACGTCCTCGACGATTTCGAGCGCGGTGTGGTACTTGTGGGCGAACAGGTTGTCCTCGTTCTCGAACTGCTGGGGAACGTAGACGCGCGGATCTTCCGCTGCCATGCGCTCGGCGGTGGCGATGCATTCGGCGATGCACTTGCCGATGTCCCCGTCGTCGTGCACGATGATCACGTCGGCTCCGTAGTGGCGTACGAGCTTGCGGCGCTCGACGGACACGGAGTCGGGCATGATGATGCGGGCGGCGTATCCCTTGACGGCGCACACGAGCGCAAGCCCGATGCCCTGGTTGCCGCTCGTCGGCTCCACGATGATGCTGTCAGGTTTCAGTTGACCGCGCTTTTCGGCCTGGTCGATCATCTGCCAGGCTGTGCGGGTCTTGACCGATCCTCCTACGTTCACGCCTTCGTACTTTGCGAGGATCTGGGCGGATCCTTCTTCGGAGAGGCTGTTCAGGCGGATGAGGGGCGTGCGCCCCATGGCGTCAAGCACGTTGTCGTAGATCACGATGGTTCCTCGATCATGGTTCGGGTTCGTATGCGGTAAGCATCCATTGTACCATTGCGCGTTTACGCGCATACGGAATCTACTTGACGGCGATGGTCATGATATCGCGAGGAAGGTTCGCTCCTTCGTAGATGATGCCGTTTTCCACGAGGTCTTTGCCGATGGCGACGTAGCCTTCGGCGTCGACGCGGTTTTGCGCGATTTCGTCGTCGGTGAGGGGGCGCCGCACCTTTGCGGGAGAGCCCATGACCAGCATGCCGTCGGGGATCTGGGTTCCGCCGGTAACGAGGGACCCGGCGCCTACGATGCAGTTCGATCCGACGTTCGCTCCGTCCATGATGATGGAACCCATGCCGACCAGCGTGTTGTCGCCGATGGTGCAGCCGTGCACGATGGCTCCGTGGCCGACGGTCACGCCGGAGCCGATGACGCAGTCGCTCGCGGCGCCCAGATGCACGCAGCAGTTTTCCTGGACGCTGGTTCCCTCGCCGATGACGATCTTCGATCCGTAATCGCCGCGCAGCGTGGCGTTGAACAGGATGACGGCGTCTTTGCCGACGGATACGTTGCCAATGAGGGTGGCGTTGGGCGCGATGCGCGCTTCGGGATGGATCTCGAGTTGACGGTAGTCCATGTGGGCCTCCTTGTGACGGGCCGTTCGCGCGGTGGGCGCCCGGCCTCGCTGCTTCGTGTTCGTACTTTATTATAGGAAGGGGATCGCTGCGTTTCGAGGGGATCGCGGTTGAATGCGGCGGGCGGGACCCTCAAATCAGGGGAAGTGTGAGAAGGAGGGCGCGGGCGCTTGCATGGGGGAGCGCGGCGGCGCGCGGCGGGGCTCGGGAATCCTCTGGCGCTCGGTTGCGTGCGGGCGTGCGGGAGGATGCGGAAGCCCCCGGGCGTACGGTCTTGTGCGGGGGATTGCGTGCGGGCGCGTCCGAACGTGCGATTGGACGCGCCCGCGGAGCGTAAAACCCTCGCGCTGTCAAAACTGACGAGTTTTGCGGCGGTTTTTGCTCTGCGGAGGAGGTTTCGCGAGACTCCGATTTTTATTTCCCCAGGTCATAAGGCTATGACCTTCCTTTATCCTGGTTTGAGGACCAGCAAAACTCGTCCGTTTTGACAGGAATGCCCCGATGAGCCGGTTTTCGCGCGCCGACGGCCGGACGCGCACATGCGCCCGCGGTCGGACTCGCGCGGCCCGCTGCGCCGCGACGCCCACTTGCACGCGGGGCGGTTTACGGCGATGCGGGCTTGGAGGCGGGTGCGGCCTGGTAGGACCAAAGCGCGTTCGCTCGGCGCACCACGTCGTTGAAGGATCGGCTGTGGACGGCGTGGTCGCGGCGCTTCGGGTCGTTCACCACCAGCATGCCGTGCCGATCGATGTCGACCAGCACGACGTAGGACGGCTTGCTGGCGGAGGAGTCGCTGTCGAGCGATGCGATCACGGGGCGTCCCGCAGTGATCTCTTTCCTGATGGCCAGCTCGCTCGACTCCACCGAGTTCACCTTCAGCCCCAGTTGGCGCGCGCCTTCCGCAAGCAGGCCGTCGGGGTTTTCGACGTAGCCGTTGCTGCGCGCGAAAGCCGCCACGACGGACGGTCCCATGTCGGTGTCTCCCGTGACGCCGATGCGCGCCATGGCCAAGCACAGGGGCGCGCCGCCCGACGAGCCGATGGTGCCCGATCCGTAAGGATCGGATGACCAGGCGGGATCGTTCTGGAAGAGCGCGGGGGCAGAAGCTTTCTTCCAAGCGGGCGCGGTGCTGTTCCCGGCTGCGTCGACGCTTTGGCTGGGCGCGGATTCGGCAGCTGGGACGCTGTCGGCCTCGGGCGCTGCGGCGATGCCGCGGGAAACGAGCGTGCCTCCGATCGTGCCCACGGCCCCTACTGCGACAATGGCGAAGATGGCCGAAAGTATCCGCATCGAGGCCGTTCCCGCAGATGGCGGGCGATTGCCGCGGTGCAGGTCGGGTGTGGCGGGACGCACGGTGGCGAAGGGGTCGCGCGCCTCGTCGGCAGTGGGCCGTTGCAACGAGACGTCGAAACGGATGCCGTGCGTTCGGTTGGGCAGGTGCCGCTCGCTTTGCGGCAAGCCGACGTGCGGCTGCGGCCCGGTGCCCTGAAACGGCATGTCGGGCAGGTTTCGGTTCGTCACGGCGGCTCCTCCTTTCGCGGCCAGGCGATCGACGGCAAGCGTGTGGCGCGTTCCGTATCGGCTTCAGGACGCGTACGTAAAAAGAAAGTGTACGGTTTCGGTGCTTTTCGCCGCGTTCGCCGGCGAAACCGTTGCCCGGTTCTGACTGACTGGTTGACGGATTGTCATCTTGGGCATGCATGTTGCTCTCTGGCATCGAATCGCGGTACGGGCGCCTTCGACGTTGTCTCTCGGTCCTGTCCGCCTCATTTCCGAGTTGGCTCGTGTGAATTTCCTGCGCGCGCCGCGCGCCCGTCGAAGTTTCGCTTGTGCGCGCGGCAAGCTGGGGTATACTGGCCTGCAACAACTTCATAGAACGAAATGCGTTGACGAGGACAGTAGGGACGAACCCATCTTCAGAGAGCCGGCGGATGCTGCGAGCCGGTGGTGGGCGGCCTGAACGCCACCTCCGAGCAGTTCGGTTCGAACGTTGCGCGGCTCACCCGGACGATCTTCGGGAACCCGCGGGCAAGTAGGCTGAACCGGCGACTCCGTTATCAGTCCGATTGAGATAGGCCGCGCGTCTTCGTCGCGTCGTATCCGCTTTCCTTCTGAGGTCCTGGTGCAGCTTACGTGCAACAGGATTTTTTTATGGTCGGACTCGAAGGAAGGAGCCAGATGCAGCTGAGAAGCGAAGCCGTTACCGCCGGCGTGGCGCGCGCCCCCCACCGCAGCTTGCTCAAGGCGGACGGCATCACCGACGAGGAGCTGAAGCGCCCGCTCGTTGCGGTGTTCAACTCCCGAAACGACGTTATTCCCGGACACAACAACCTGGATAAAATCGCCGAGGCCGTAAAGGCCGGCATCTACATGGCGGGCGGCGTGCCGTTCGAGCTTTCGACCATCGGGGTGTGCGACGGCATTGCCATGAACCACGACGGCATGCATTACTCGCTCGTGTCGCGCGAGGTCATCGCCGACAGCCTGGAATGTGCCGTGCAGGGCCACGCCTTCGACGCCCTCGTGTGCATTCCCAACTGCGACAAGATCGTGCCGGGCATGCTGCTGGGCGCCCTGCGCGTGAACATTCCCACGGTGTTCGTGTCCGGCGGCCCCATGCTGGCCGGAAAGCAGCCCGGCGGCTGCGGCCCCTCCACCGATCTCAACACGTTGTTCGATGGCGCGGCTGCCGTTCAGCAGGGATCCATGACGGTTGAAGAGCTCAAGCACTACGAGGACACGGCGTGCCCTACGTGCGGCAGTTGCTCGGGTCTGTTCACGGCGAATTCCATGAACTGCTTGTGCGAAGCCCTGGGCATCGCCTTGCCGGGCAACGGCACGGTGCCGGCGGTCTATTCCGAGCGCATCCGCCTGGCGAAGCACGCCGGCATGAAGGTGATGGAGCTGCTGGAGCGGGGCGTATGCATGCGCGACATCGTGAACGCCGCCGCCGTGCACAACGCCGTGGAGTGCGATATGGCGTTCGGCGGCTCCACGAACACGGTGCTGCATCTGACGGCCATCGCGCGCGAAGCGGGATGCCCCGTGACCATGGACGACTGGGACGCTGCAAGCGCGCGCACGCCGCATCTGGTGAAGCTGCAGCCTTCGGGCCCGCGCCCGCTCAGCGACCTGTACGAGGTGGGCGGCGTGCCGGTGGTCATGCACGAGCTGGCGAAGCTCGGGCTGCTCGACCGCACGGCCGTGACGTGCATGGGGCCGATGGACGACTATCTGGCGTCGTGCACGAAGCCGTCCGACGGCGAGGTGTGCCGTTCGCACGACAACCCGTTCTCGCCGGTGGGCGCGCTTCGGGTGCTGCACGGCAACATCGCGCCTGACGGGGCCGTTGTCAAGAAGTCGGCGGTCGATCCGTCCATGATGAAGCACACGGGACCGGCGCGCTGCTTCGACAGCGAGGAGGCGGCTTGCGCGGCAATCTACGCGGGCGAGATCGTTTCGGGCGACGTCGTAGTCATTCGCTACGAGGGCCCCAAGGGCGGTCCGGGCATGCGCGAGATGCTCACTCCCACGTCGGCCATTTCGGGGATGGGCCTGTCCACGAGCGTCGCGCTCATCACCGACGGGCGCTTCTCGGGCGCGACGAAGGGCCCGGCCGTCGGGCACGTGAGCCCTGAAGCCGCGGCGGGCGGGCCTATCGCGCTCGTTAAGGAAGGCGATCAGGTGACGGTGGACATCGAAGGCGGCGCGCTCACCCTGCACGTGAGCGACGACGAGCTTTCCCGGCGTCGCGAGGCGTTTCGCCTTCCCGCGCCGAAACACGATCATGGCGTGCTCGCGAAATACGCGAAGCTCGTCTCATCTGCAGACAAGGGGGCGTATGTCTCATGAGCGAACGAATCGAAGAACGCGATGCGCACGAGCCTGCCGCGTGCGGTGCGGCGGGTCGGCAGAAAGCGTCGGCACCGCGAGCCGCGGCCAGTGCGGCTGCGGTGGGCGCTCCGCGCGGGTTGGGAAGCGGCACCGCCAAGCAGGGATCCACGATGATCGCGGCTGAAGCGGTGATCGCCTCCCTCGAGGCCGAGGGCGTAGACGTGGTGTTCGGCTATCCGGGCGGCCAAGCCATCAAGATGTACGACGCGCTGTACGATTCCCAGCAGATCACGCACGTGCTGTCTCGGCACGAACAGGGCGCGGTGCACGAGGCGGACGGGTACGCCCGCGCCACGGGCAACGTGGGCGTGGTCATCGTGACCAGCGGGCCGGGCGCCACCAACACGGTCACGGGCATCGCGACGGCCTACATGGACAGCGTGCCGCTCGTGGTCATCACGGGCCAGGTGCCGCGCGGCGTGATCGGCACGGACTCGTTCCAGGAATCGGACATCGTGGGCATTTCCATGCCGGTGGTCAAGCACAGTTACCTGCTGCAGTCGACCGACGAGCTGACCCGTACGTTTCGCGAGGCCTTCCATATCGCCAAAACCGGGCGACCCGGCCCGGTTCTCATCGACGTGCCAAGCGACCTTGCCTCCGAAAGCATGGTGTTCTCCTATCCCGACGAGGTGAACCTGCCGTCCTACAAGCCCACGTATCGCGGCAACGCCAAGCAGATCAAGCAGGCCGTGGTCCGCATCAAGCAGGCCGAGCGCCCCGTACTGTACGTGGGCGGCGGCATCGTGTCGTCCGGCGCTTCCGACGAGCTGATCCGCCTGGCCGAGCTCATGCAGATTCCCGCGGTCACCACGCTTATGGGCAAGGGGGCGTTCCCGGCTTCGCACAAGCTCAACCTGGGGCCGGTGGGCATGCACGGCTCCAAATACGCCAACCTGGCCATGACGGAAAGCGACCTGATCATCGCTGCGGGCGCTCGTTTCTCGGACCGCGTCACGGGGAAGCTCGACGAGTTCGCGCCCCGGGCCGACGTGATCCACATCGACATCGACCCTGCCGAGATCGGCAAGGTCCGCGAGGTGCAGATTCCCATCGTGGGCGACCTCAAGGGCGTTTTGGCCGGCATCGTGGCGGCGCTCGAGAAGGAGAACGCCCAGCCTGCGACGAGCGATTGGGTCGAGAAGATAGCGGCGTGGCGCTCGCGTTACCCGTTCTACCATCCTGACCTGGGGGACAATCCCGAAGAAATCGTGCCTGAGGTGGTCATGCGAAAGCTGTCCGCTCTGCTGGACCCGCACAAGAGCATCGTGGTCACCGAAGTGGGCCAGCATCAGATGTGGGCGGCTCAGAGCATCGATCGCGAGGCGCCGCGCACGTTTTTGTCGTCGGGCGGTTTGGGCACCATGGGATTCGGCTTTCCGGCGGCTATCGGCGCGGCCATCGGCTGCCCCGAAAAGCGCGTGGTGTGCGTGGCCGGCGACGGGTCGTTCCAAATGAACAGCCAGGAAATGGCCACGGCCGCCGTGCACGGCACGCCGGTGAAGGTGCTCATCATGGACAATCGCTGCCTGGGCATGGTGCATCAGTGGCAGCGGCTGTTCTACGAGGGCCGCTACTCGGCTACGCTGCTGGACGCGACGCCCGATTTCGTGAAGCTGGCCGACGCGTACGGTTGGCAGGGCGAGCGCGTGGAGCATCCCGATCAGCTGGATGCGGCGCTTGCGCGCATGCTGGAGGCGCCGGGCCCCTATTTGCTCGACGTGGCCATTTCGCGCGATCAGAACGTGTATCCCATGGTGGCGCCGGGCCGCGCGCTCGACGAGGTCATGGGGGCGATCGACGTGGCGGTGGGCGCCGTGCGCATCGACGTGCCCGCAGCCGGGCAGAAAGGGGAGGGACGATGAGGCACATCCTGTCTGTTCTCGTGGAGAACAAGCCCGGCGTGCTCTCGCGCGTGACGGGGCTCATCTCGCGGCGCGGCTTCAACATCGAGTCGCTGTCCGTCGGTCCCACCGAAGATCCCACCATGTCGCGCGTGACGGCCATCGTCAAAGCCGACGAGGTTGCGTTCGAGCAGATTACCAAGCAGCTTCACAAGCTGATCAGCGTGCATAAGATCACCGACCTCACCAACGACGCCGCCATCGAGCGCGAACTGGTGATGTTCAAGGTGAACGCATCGCCCGAGCGGCGCAGCGAGATCATCGAGATCGCCAACGTCTTCCGCGCGAAGATCGTCGACGTGGGAAGAAGCTCGCTCACTATCGAGGCCACCGGCGACGAGAACAAGCTCAAGGGCATGGAGGACCTCTTCCGCGCCTATGGCATCAAGGAGATCATCCGCACCGGCAAGATAGCCATGTCCCGAAACAGCAAGGACGTGTAGCTTTTCGCAGCTTTTCCGAAAGTCCAAGCAAGGTACCATCAGCCAATAGAAAGGAAAACGAACATGGCTGTTACGATCTATCACGAGAACGACGCGAATCCGCAGCTCATCCAGGACAAGAAGATCGCCATCATCGGTTACGGAAGCCAGGGCCACGCCCATGCGCTGAACCTGGTCGATTCCGGATGCGACGTGCGCATCGGGCTGCGCGAGGATTCTCGTTCGCGGGGGAAGGCCGTCGCGGCGGGCTTGCAGGTGATGAGTGTGGCCGAGGCAGCCGAGGAAGCCGATCTCATCATGATCCTCACGCCCGACGAGACTCAGGCGGCTACGTACGAGGCCGAGATCGCGCCGCATCTCAAGGCGGGCGACACGCTGGCGTTCGCGCACGGCTTCAACGTGCACTACGGCTACATCACGCCGCCCGAGAACGTCGACGTGATCATGATCGCGCCGAAGGGTCCGGGCCACATGGTGCGCCGCGTGTTCACCGAAGGAGCGGGCGTGCCGTGCCTTATCTGCGTGCACCAGGACGCATCGGGGCAGGCCAAGGACGTGGCGCTGTCGTACGCGTGGGGCATCGGCGGCGCGCGGGCCGGCGTGGTGGAGACCACGTTCAAGAACGAGACCGAAACCGACTTGTTCGGCGAGCAGGCCGTGCTCTGCGGCGGGGTGACGGCGCTCATCAACGCCGGCTTCGAGACGCTGGTGGAGGCGGGCTATCCGCCCGAGATGGCATACTTCGAGTGCTTCCACGAGATGAAGCTCATCGTGGACCTCATGTACGAGGGCGGCATGTCCAACATGCGCTACTCCATCTCGAACACGGCCGAGTACGGCGACTACTACGCTGGGCCACAGGTCATCGGCGACGAGGCGAAGGCCGCGATGAAGGACATCCTCGCGCGCATCCAGGACGGCAGCTTCGCGCACGAGTTCATGGAAGATTCCAAGAACGGCC
The DNA here is from genome assembly GCF_048427265.1 of Paraeggerthella sp. Taxonomy (NCBI): domain Bacteria; kingdom Bacillati; phylum Actinomycetota; class Coriobacteriia; order Eggerthellales; family Eggerthellaceae; genus Paraeggerthella; species Paraeggerthella sp. The sequence continues at coordinate 146 of NZ_DBFOSR010000035.1, read as the reverse complement.
AGAAGTGGCTGCAGGAGCAGCGCATGGAGCACGGCAATGCTCCGATCGAGGAAGTGGGCGTGGGCATTCGCTCGATGTTCAGGTTCGCGCGCCACTAACTTGGGGCGCTGCGCGTCTTCAGGGCGGGCGCGGCTTTTCATGCGAGG